>CAYZJN010000057.1:0-4154 GCA_964479115.1 uncultured Candidatus Saccharibacteria bacterium
CGTAGCCCTCAGGGAATATCCTATTAATTTTCAGAAAACAAAAATGCAAGCCAATGTGAATTATACGTCTGATGCTATCGCTCAAACCGCCAAAAGCGCTTTTGCCTTGCCACCCAGTTATGGTGATTATGTCAGGTCAGCGACGGTGATGATTTTAGAAGTTCCGGCCACTGACCAAAGCGGTAATTTTATTTACAACGGCAGCGCGTCAGAAAAAGACATTTTTATTTATCAACTTGTGAGTGGAAACCTGGAAAAGAGAATTTTTGGTAATAACATGGGCCGATATGCCGGGCAAAACGGTGAACCCAGTATTATTATCGAAAACGTTAAGAGTTTTACCTGTGTTTATTCAAATCAAGTTTCAGGGCTGGCTGATTATTATAAAACCGTTGTTTTTAATCTTTCAGTTGAAAGCGTCGTAGTTGGAAAAACAATTTCATTTGATATTGTCAAAACCGCGAACCTAAGGAATGCTCCATGAGTAAAAAATTTCAAATTTTAAATTTTAAATTTCAAAATCATAAAAAAGGCAGTGCCTGGGTCGGAATTTTTATTATTTTAATTTTTTTAACCAGCTTGGGATTAGCGCTAACCACTAATGTCGTGGAAAGTTTGCGGGCTGTGAGAAGAGAGGAACAATTGATTGCCGCTCAAGCTCTGGCAGAGGCAGGTGTTGAAAAAGCAATTTGGAAACTGAACAAAGGAGATATTTATACCGGCGAGACAGAACTAACCCTTTCAACCGGACAAGTCGACATCAGTGTTATTGATGAAGATGCTGATACCAAAATTGTTACCGCCACCGCCTACGTTCCCAAAAAACAAGGAGCGCAAAGACACAGAACCGTGCGAGTCAAGCTTGAAGCTGATTTTAATAAGGCTGGGCTGGGCTTTCGTTATGGCATCCAAGTTGGTAGCCTGGGTGTGATTATGGAAAACAACACCGCCATAAACGGCAGTGTGTATTCCGGCGGTGATGTAATTGGAGGTAACACGAATTCGGTAATTAAGGGTGATGTTTTTGCCTCAGGTGCAGCCGGGAAAATTGAGAGAGTTATTATCGGTGAAAACAACTCCGATCCAACCAAAAGATACGGTAATGCCTGGTCTCACTTGATAAAAGACAGCACGATTTGGGGAAACGCCACGGTTCGACAAATCGGCAATCTTCAAAATAGTACGGTTTATGGAACAACAAGCTATGCCGACCCACCGCCGGAGGAATCACTGCCGATTACCGACGCTTCTCTTTCAACTTGGGAAGGCTGGGCGGCAGCCGGAAACAACGGAGTGCCATTAGGAACTGTGAATATTCCAGTACAAGAAACAAGAACGCTCGGGCCGGTTAAAATTGACGGCGATTTGATTATTGACGGTCAGTTGAGAATTAAAGGCATTATCTGGGTAACCGGAAATGTTGAATTTAAAGCAGGTTCCTATGCCTACCTCGACCCCAGTTTCGGCAACGATTCCACGATGATTATCGCCGACAATCCAAATGACCGTCTTAATGATGGCAAAATAACTGTCGCGAGCAATGCAAAAATTTGCGGTTCTTATGCTCTATCAAATTGGGCGGCTTGCGAAAACGGCACCTTGCCCTCTGATAACAAAAGTTATTTAATGCTTCTTTCAACTAAAAATGCGACCACTATTGCCGAACCGGCAATTTTTGCCGGCAACAATTCAAGAGCAGTGGTTTATTACACAACTCAAGGCATGCTTGAAGTCGCTCAGAACGGTGCTCTTAGGGCCATGACTGGCGGCGGAATTCATGTTTCCAACAACGCAATCATCGATTATGACATTGGCCTTATCAATGCCAACTTTTCGGCCGGACCGGGTGGTTCTTGGGTTGTCAGAGAATGGCAAGTTGTTTATGACTGATAATTCTTTATACTTTGTGCTTAATACTTTATACTATCCATGGAGGGGTTATTAAGGAATTAGTTTACAAACATAAAGATACTCTAGGGCTGGATATCGGCACCACTTCTGTTAAATTTGTTCAACTCAAAAACAAAGGCAAACTGACTAAGTTGGTGGGTTACGGCAAACTTGAAGTGCCCGAAAACATTATTGTTGACGGCGTGGTTTCGGAACCGGAAAAACTAGCCGAAATTCTTAAAAATACTTTTAAAAATCCTCCGTGGGGCGAAATAAACGCTAAACGCGTCGTGGCCTCACTCCCCGAATCAAAAGTTTTTACCCGAACATTAGAACTACCGGTGATCGCAGGAAAAGAACTGGATGATGCGGTTAATTTCGAGATTGAACAATCGATTCCAATGCCAGCGTCTGATTTGTACATCGATTGGCAAGTGATTGAAGAAAAAGAAAAACAAACAACTGTATTTTTAGCTGCTGCCCCACGAGCTATTGTTGATTCCTATCTACAACTCTTCAAATTAATTAACTTGGAACCAATTGCTGTTGAAGTCTCGATGGCTGCCATTGCCAGAGCAATGATTTCCGGAAAGAGTCAAACAGAACCGATTGTTATTTTTGACTTGGGCGGACAAACCACCAACATGGCGGTGGTTGACGATAACCTCCGTATCACCGAAAGCCATCCGGTTGGCGGCAGGACTATACGTGACTTGGTTTCTTCTGTCGCTAATGTCCCCAAAGCCGAAGCAGCTGTTTTGGTTAGACAAGGAATGAAGAGTAAAACCAAATCAGCCGAGATTGTTAAAAATGAAGTCAAAAATCTGATAAACGAAACTGAAAAAATTATTGATTACTATCTCGAAAAAAATGAAGGTGCCAAAATAACCAAAGTTCTGCTTTGCGGTGGCTTGGGGTTTTTGCCTGGTTTGCCCGAACTTTTCAAAGAACAGTTAAAGCTGGAAGCCAAAATCGGTAATCCTTGGGTTAATATTTCTATTTATCCAATTAAGCCCGTGCCAAAAGAAGAAGCGCCCGGTTACGCTGCGGCTATTGGTCTGGCTTTAAGGGGGCTAAATGATTGACGTTAATTTACTGCCCGCTGAAATAAAAGACGATATTGCGCAGGCAAAAAACAATAAAACTGCCTTGTCTTACTTTCGTCGTTCTATGTTTTTGCTTGTTAGTATCTGTCTAATTTTTATCGCCGCTTACTATTTCTTTGGGAGCTTGCTCAAGGAATATCAGGCAAAACAAGTTATCACTAATAAACTCTTAAATAGATTTGGTAATTTAGAAGAGCTGGCTAATAAGGCCATTAGCAAAATCGGAAAAATCCAGGGCATTGAAGCAAGTACCAACACCTGGTCCAACATACTGGCAGAAATCAATAATATTACTCCCCAAACCGTGACAATCGTTTCCTTGAAGCTCGATTCAAATTTAAAACTCAGGCAAACCATCAATGGTACAGCCAGTTCTAAAAAAGAAGTTGCTGAATTTCGTGACACACTTGAAGGATCAGAATATTTTGAATTCGTTGATGTTGATTCAACTCAAAGTCGAGGTGATAGCGGAGAAACATTTACAGTTTCATTCACTTTAAATAAGGATTCACTAAAATGATGAGCAGACAAAAAAAATTCAATATTTTTGTCATTACCTGCTTCGGTCTTGTGTCTGTTTCTATTATGGGAATCTTCGGTTATTCATATTTTTACTTTTCACAGATGCAAGATAATATTAACGAGGCCAAATTAAAAACCGCTGCCTATGAGGCCAAAGAAGACATTTTAGCTCAGCTTGAAATAGATTATAAAAAGATCGAATCAGACTTGCCGGAACTAAGTATTGCCTTACCGCCGCAAAAAGAAGCTTCAAAGCTTATCAAGGATTTAGAGGTGCTGGCCAATCAAAACGGCTTAGCCCTTCTATCTTTTCGTGCAACGGCCGGATCTAAAACAACTACCGATCTCAACTTGACCCAAACAGTCAAAGGAAAATACAGCTACGAACTGCCTCTCGAGCTTAATCTCGAGGGTGATTATGGTAATTTTGTCGGCTTTATTAAAAAATTGGAAAATTACAAACGATTAAATAATGTTTCAGGATTTATAGTAAACAACGTTTCCGAGGACGGTACCGGGAACGAAGTGAATGTAAAACTTAAAATTACCGTATTTTTGGACAGATGAAAACTCCAGATATAAAAATCGATTTCAAAAAACTGCTTTCAGCACAAAAAGACTCTGATTGGAAAAAGG
>CAYZJN010000058.1:0-4068 GCA_964479115.1 uncultured Candidatus Saccharibacteria bacterium
TGTTGGGTGTGTTTGGTGGTTGGTGTATCTTTTGACTTTTTACGTTCGTGATTTAGCAACAGGATTTCATCGTTTTTATGATAAATGTCAAGTAATTGATGAGAAAAATCTCGAACTGACTTCGGCTCGATTAGAACTTACGAAAGCGACGCAAATCGTACTTAAAACCGTAATGGAAACTCTGATAGGAATCGATACGCCGACTAAAATGTAGATGAAAAAGTATTATAAAATTATTTTGGCTGCAGTAATTGTTGTTGCATTATTGATCCTCTTTGCAGTAGCTGAAGCGCCACAGAGTAAATTACTGGGTTATCGTTATGAATATGCCGAATACTATGCTCCAGTAACCGATTATTTTAATCAAAAATCAAATATTTCAATTGCCGAAATTCAGGAAGAATTTAAGCAGGGCAAGGTGGTAATTGCAGAGGATAGTAAAAAAGACTTGAGGACCGTTTTCGGTGACCTGGTTGATCAGGCAATAATTTTCGATAAAAACCAAATAAAAATAAAAGAAGGAAATCTGGGCCTTTTGCGATGGGATGAAATTGACGCAAATTTGAAAACATTACCGTTGGATAATCAATATCTTTGGAACAAAAATGAACTTGCAGATTATCAGTTAAAAATTATAAAGAAAACAAATGACGAAAATGAAGTTAAGGCCGCTTTTGATCCAGCCAAAATTACCAAATTAATCTCAACCGGCGATATTATTATGAGCCGCACAGTAGCAGTAAAAATGCGGGAAAAAGGCGTGCTCTCGCCTTGGCAAAACGTGAGGGAAAAATTAGCTGCCGCCGATTTAACCTTTATTTCTCTCGAGGCACCGTTTTCGGATCGATTTCCGGCACCAACGGCCGGTATGCAGTTTATTGTGCCGACTAATGCCATAGCCGGACTTTTGGAAGGCGGCGTGGATGTGGCCGGTGTAGCCAATAACCACAGCACGAACTATGGACTAGCGGTTTTTGCCGACAATCTTAACTTCCTAAAGAATAACAATATTTCATTTACGGGTGGTGGAAACAATATCAGCGAGGCGGAAACGCCGGCTATTATTGAGAAAAATGGACTTAGATGGGCTTTTTTGGATTGGAATTCAATAGTGGGTGCGATTTCGGCAACGGAGGATTCGCTCGGTGTGGCGCCCCTTCACATTAAACCTTGGTATCCCGAGGACAACGAGTTGGATATAAAACATTTGGAAAACGTTGTGAGCGAAACGGCACAGAAAGCCGATATCGTGGTCGTGCAATTTCATTGGGGCACGGAGTACAAAACGCAACAATCTGAGTCTCAGGAAGGCGTAGCACGTCGTATGATTGATGCCGGAGCGGACCTGATTGTCGGCACACACCCCCATGCTGTCCAGGGATCGGAATTTTATCACGACAAATATATTACATATTCACTCGGCAATTTTATTTTTGATCAGGAGTGGTCGCAGGGTACAAAAGAGGGTTCTGTTTTGGAGTCATATTTCTATGGCGCGGATAATGTGGCCGATAATTTAATTCCGGTTCTAATTTCTGATTATCATCAGCCGAAATTTTTAGCGCCTGAAGAAGGCCAATCAATAATGGACAGAATTAAATCAGTCTCGTTGGGATTTTAGTAGGAAATGCTATAAAGTTTACCGCTTGAAAGTGCCATTATGGCGGATTTGCCGTCGGAGGCTAATATAGAGGTGATATTGTCGACTCCCTCGGAAAGATATTGGGCTGAAAAGTTCTGATTTTCATCAATTCGAATAATTCTATTTTTGGCATAAAGATACAAATCGGCCAGATCAACGCCGGCGTATATTTTTTCCATTCCAATTGCACCGGAGGGTAGTCCCTTTAATGCAAAGGTTTGTTTTTTACCGGCAGTATATTTCTCGACTGTATCATCGCTTTGAAGGATATAAACATTGGAGTCTATCGCTAAATCTTTGGCAGTAGCAATGTTAGGGTTCTCAGTTGTAGCAAAATAAGCGGTTTTTTGCCCATAACCACCAACAATCTTGATATGTCTAAAAACTTCGTTATCGATGGCAGAGAGAATATAGATATTGCTATTAAATGACGCCATTGCCAGGCCGTCCTCCAAGGTGCCGCTAACGGTTTGTTTTGTTGCTTTTTTACCGGCCAGGTCAATTTCGTAGATAACTTTTGCGTCGGTATATACAACAATCACTTTCCGACTCTCAATATAGGTTGAAAATTTAATTTTTCCGTCTATCTCGGGATTTTCGACTATTGTAGCCAGAGTTTTTGAAACTGGGTCGAGGGCGTAGACCGAACCGGTTTCATTTTGTAGGACATAATATATTTTGCCGTCACTATATAGGGCATTCAACTCGCCCTTGCCAAAGTCGAAAAATTCCTGAGCGGTATTTTTAATTATGCCTTCAATCTGATTTTTAGTGTTTTCAATGTCAGAAATGAGTTTATCAATTTCGCTAATTTGATACTTTGAATTTTTTACCTCAACAGCCAAATTGGAGGCAGTTGTCAAATCTTCTGAGGCATCTTGTTTTTGGCCGGCTGCCAGTTCTGTTAGAGCTTCTTCGTATTTAGATTTTGCTTGAGCATATTTATTTTCGGTGCTCTCTCGGAGTTTGGCAGCGTTAGCATTCATAACAATTGCAATCACAATCACGAAACAAAGCGCAATTGCTCCAATAAGAAAATAACGGCGATTTTTGCTTTGTGGTAGGCGCATGGCGCGAGTGCCGCGGGAAAACCAATGTTTCAATTTTGTGCCGAAGGAAAAATCAAACCTTTCGATTGAAAGACGACCGGGTTTTTCTTCTTCGCGAATACGATACTCATTGACTCCGGGCACCTCATTACGATCTAGTTTAACTTCTTCGGTTGGAACCTCTGGATTCTGTGTTTCGGGTAAATCCAAATTATCAGAAATAGCACTAAAATCTTCACGTTCTTCTTCTAGAATAATTTTTTCGGCTTCTTTTTCTTCGCTAAACCCTTTTATTTTTGATTGAATTTTTTTAGCCGCTTTTTTTACGACAGGTACTACTCTGGCACCGATGAATGTTGAGGCTCCACCGGCTGCCTTACCTAAAAGATCAAAAACCTTTGCCGTACCTTTGACGGTTGTTTCACCGACTGGTTCCAGGTGATCGTTTTGTGGTTTAACCCAAGCCTCAGAGCTGACATCCGGTTCCGGTTCGTTGGCAAGTGCCTCGGGAGAGACCATATCTAAAATCAAGGCGGCATTAGGCAAGGCGTGTGTGTTATCCCCGGACAGGATACGGGAAAGATTTTCAACGGCAAACTTGGGTGAACTTTCCATGACGTATCTTTTTAATTCATTTTTAGAAACTTTCAAGAATATACCCGGTGTTACAAAAACTAAGCGGTCATTTTCGGTTAAATCACCGGAAGCAACGTTTATAAAAGTTCGAAGCGGATTGATAGAATCCCCAGAAAGGCCTTCTGAAACGTGAATTGATTGTTCGCCGCGATAAAGAAAAGCTTCGGCTTTTCCGGCTTGTGAAAGATGCAGTGTGTTGTCGGAAAGAACGCCCAGAACTGCATTTAATTTTCCAAGCCAGTTAATCTGCCCTTCACTAGAACGTTCAGCCAATTCTTCATTGACTTTGGCCAGTGCTGCTTCGAATGAGGCCAGTGAATCTCTGTCAGTATCCATGTAGTATTCGTTGTGAAGAGCGTCAAGAATACTGTCAGCCAATGATTCAGCATGACCGCTTGCATCTTCAATTTCAATAACAGCATAAATTGCTCCGTGACGTTGTTCCTCAGGGTTACGGGGAATATGCTCATAAGCAATTGCAATTGCTTCTTTGTCTTTAGATTTTTTGGTTTCCGATAAAACTTTAGCAGTTCTCGAAACGAGCTTCTTACCCATTCAAAAGCCTATTAACAAAAAAAATATAACACATTTTAGCCAATGAAAAAAGCAAAAAAGCAAAAAGATGTTATAGAATAATATAGATATGATAAAGAAGGATATACTTTTTGGTTTGACTGATAGTCAAAAAAAAGCCGTTACTTTTAAGAATGGACCGGTTTTAGTTGTGGCTGGAGCCGGCAC
>CAYZJN010000059.1:0-3865 GCA_964479115.1 uncultured Candidatus Saccharibacteria bacterium
AAGCCAAACGGTTATCGTTCGATTCATACCTCGGTTTTTGGACCGGACGGCAAAATTGTGGAAATTCAAATCCGTACCCACGAAATGCACGAGGAAGCGGAATTTGGCATTGCCTCACACCTTCATTACGCTCTAGCCAAGCAAGGAGGCGCTTCTGACGAAAAACTCACCAAGGGCACTTTTGCAAGGCCGGATCAAACCAGCTTTTTGCGGCAAATCAAAGATTGGCAAAATTCTGTCAAATCATCAGCTGATTTTGTGGAAGGCTTAAAGTTAGAATTTTTGGACGATCGCATTTACGTTTTTTCGCCCAAAGGGGATATTTATGATTTGCCGGCTGGAGCGACACCCGTTGATTTTGCTTATGAAATTCATTCCGGCATCGGCGATAAAACAGTCGGTGCAAAGGTCAACGGCAAAATGGTGCCGCTGGACCATCATCTGGTTACCAGGGATGTGGTGGAAATAATTACCGCAAAAAATAGCAGCCCAAAACAGGATTGGCTCGATTTTGTGAAAACGGTCAAATCAAAACAACATATTCGTGGCTTTTTCCGGAAATTTGATTTTGGTAAAAACCAAACCGAAGGGGAAAGGATTGTACGGAGTGAGATTAGTGACCTGGGCTTAAATCTAGACAATTTTACTGAAAACGATATCAAGGGAGCGCTTTCGGAAACTTCTTTTAAAACACTATCGGATCTTTATGCTTCGGTGGGAGCCGGTCTAACCACACCACGGCAAGCAATCAAAATAGTTTTGGGACGACCATATATTCCGGACCCGGTTAAAAAACCGGTCAAAATTCAAAAACCGGAAAAAGCGGTTGATTTTAAAAGTTTGGCCATTAGCGTGGCTCCGTGCTGCAATCCAAAGGCGGGTGATAGGGTTATTTGCTACATTACCCGCGGTAAGGGCTTAACGGTTCATAAAAAAACCTGCAAAAACTTGAAAAGCTTGGAAGCGGAGAGGCTTTATGACTATAACCCTTGGGAGGGTGCCAAGACTAACGTAAGGCTGGAAATCGTGGCCCGTAACCGTGTGGGCATGATTCGTGATGTTACCGACGTTTTTACCGAATCAAAAATTAATATAGAAGGCCATACTAGCCGCGTTTTAAAGGAAAAAACCGTCATAATTCTCAAAATTAAATTAACCGATCTATCGGAGGCACTGGAGTTGGTTCGAAAACTGCGTAAGGTTAAGGATGTGGCAGAGGTTAAAATTCTAAGCAAAAAATAAAAAATCGCTCTTGCATTCAGCAAAAATTATGATAAGTTTATATTAGTTTGGTTGGATTAACGTGGTAATTATTCATTGAGTAAAAAAATTATTCAAAAGATCAGAGGGGTCAGAGATATCCTGCCAGAAGAGCAGCAGTACTTTGAATTTCTTTCTGATAATTTTAAAGCAGCCTGCAGCCGCAGCGGTTACGCCAAAATTTATACACCAACCGTTGAGCCTGCTGCGCTTTTTGTGCGAACACTCGGCAAAACAACTGATATTGTTGAAAAAGAAATGTATAACTTCAAGGACCGTTCCGGTAATGCCGTAGTACTTCGGCCTGAAGGCACAGCCTCAATTTTACGTGCCTATCTGGAAGAAGGCATGACTTCTTGGCCACAACCAGTTAAACTTTATTACCAAATGCCGATTTTTCGTTATGATCGACCACAGGCCGGCCGTTATCGTGAACATTGGCAGTATGGGGTAGAAGTTATTGGTGATAAATCACCTCTGACAGACGTGAACGTCATTGCACTTGCTCTGCGTGTTTTAAAAACGGTTGGGCTCTCAGAAATATCGCTTCAAATTAATTCAATCGGTTGCCCAAATTGCCGGCCCAAGTACAAAAAAGCTCTAATCGCTTATCTAAAAGAAAATGAAACAAAGCTTTGCTCGGATTGTAAAAGGCGTCTCAAAACCAATCCGCTCCGGGTTTTGGATTGTAAAGAAAAAACCTGTGCCGAAGTCGCTGCCGAGGCACCACAAACAGTTAATAACCTTTGTAATGTTTGCCATGAACACTTCCGAACCATATTGGAATTCCTGGATGAAATCGATATTGTCTATGAGATTAACCCAAGGCTGGTGCGCGGTTTAGATTATTATGTTCGCACGGTTTTTGAGCTTTGGAATGAAGCTGATGCCGGTAATGCTTCACTCGGTGGCGGCGGACGTTATGACGGTATGACCGAACTTTTAGGTGGCAAAGCCGTGCCCGGAATCGGTTTTGGTCTTGGGGCTGATCGGATTGTGGCGGAAATGAAGCGTCAAAATATTGAATTACCGGAAGCACATGGTGTTGAGGTTTATGTGGCTCAGCTTGGTGAGGAAGCCAAAAGAAAGTGCTATAAATTACTTTTTGAGTTACAAAATGCCGGAATTGGTGCCGAAGGTGCAATCGAAAAAGGTTCAATCTCCGAACAGCTTAAAGCTGCCAACCGTTTTAACGTACCCTACACTTTAATTATCGGACAAAAAGAAGCCTACTCAGACACGGTCATCATTAAGGACATGCATTCCGGTGCCCAAGAAATTTATCCTTCAGATAAGGTAGTTAAAGAAATTGCAAAACGTTTGGCCAAACTGAAAAGCCACGGCGAATAAATTTCAAAATTAATAAAATCCGGCTCAGCTAACGAGCCGGATTTTTAGTGTATAATTGTGTCATGCTTTGGGTAAAAGGGCTTTCGATTATTTATAAGTCAACCGGTCAAAAGGTTTTGAACGGTCTTTCTTTTCAAGTTAAAAAAGGAGAGACGGTGGCCATACTGGGGCCAAGCGGCTGCGGCAAAACCACACTTTTGAATTACCTGCAGGGGGTTCTAACCGAAAAAGAAATCAAGGTCAGTGGGGAGCTTACTATCACCGAAAATGCGGTAATTAGAACGGTTTTCCAGGAACCACGGCTTTTGCCTTGGCGCAATTCCCAAGACAATGTTGCTTTCGGTCTTGAAGCAAAAGGAACGGAAAAATCAAAGGCCCAGATTGGGGCAAAAAAAGCCCTTAACGCAGTCGGATTGAAAAAAAGCGCAGGTAAATATCCTTTTCAACTTTCATTGGGGATGCAACAGCGAGTTAATTTTGCCAGAGCGTTGGTTTTAAAGCCGGATCTGCTTTTGATGGATGAGCCATTTTCGGCACTTGATTCCAAAACTAAGGCGGAAATAATTGCCGAATTCAAACGAATTATCAAAAAAGAAAACATAACAACCATTTTTGTGACGCACGATAAAAAAGAGGCGGAGACTTTGGCTAACCGGATTATTTCGCTGGAAGAAAATATCACGGTGGTCAAAGAAAACAAACCCGAAAATCAATTCCTTGACCAATTCGACTATCTTTTGGAGGGGGAATAATGGAAAGACTTAAAAACAATAAGTTTTTTTGGTTGCTCCTCTCATTTGCATTACTGGTCGGGTTCTGGGAGTTTGCTGCTCTAAAACTAATCGATCCGGTTTACATCGGCACGCCTCATTTGATAGTTACAAAAATTATCTGGATTTTAAAAAATGATCAATTCTATAACCAATTATCAAATTCAGGGCAGGCTTTTTTGACCGGTTATATCGCGGCGGTTTTTTTCGGAGTAGTAACCGGACTAATTTTGGGAACAAGAAAGCGCCTGCAAAAGATGCTGACTTCATACATTTTTATTTTTAATTCTCTGCCTTATGTTGCCTTGCTGCCGCTGCTTGTAATTTGGTTTGGTCTTTCGGTGGCGGCCAAAACAGCTATCGTTTTTCTGATGGTGGCACCTTCGATGACGATTTACGTTTTGGACAGCACCAAAACAATCGATCAAAACCTTATCAGAATGGCTAATTCTTTCGGTGCAAAAGAAAGCTTTAAATTAAGTAAT
>CAYZJN010000060.1:0-3812 GCA_964479115.1 uncultured Candidatus Saccharibacteria bacterium
TTTGAGCCGGCGATAACGACGGGCGGTTCGGTTTCGGAAAACTCCACAACTTCAAGTAAACTGACAATTTTTTCCAATTCTGCGACTTCTTTTTCTTTCTTTTGAAAATAAGTAAGGTCGCGATCTTTCTTTTTTGACTCAATTTTAAACTCGCGAGTGACTTCGCGTAATTTTTCCTCCAGTTGCAGTTTTGCTTTGGGTGTAATTTGCATTACGATTCGATATTTTAGCACGTTTTATGCTCAAAGTAAACGCATTAAATTGCCCCATATTAACTACTTTGTTATACTTTAAGTATCCTTAAACGATATTTAAAGGGGGAATATGAAACGGATGCTTTTGGTCGAAGATGACCGTCCATTGGCTAAAATGTATGCCAAAAAATTTAATCACGAAGGCTGGGACGTTACTAACTGCTACAACGGTTCTGATGCTATTCAGGTTGCTATAGGCGGTGATTTTAATGTGATTATTCTTGATTTGATGTTGCCGGGGATCTCCGGAGTAGATGTACTTGAAATGCTTCGTTCTGATGCCAAAACCGTACGGGTGCCTGTGATTATTTATACGAATTTTGGTGACAATTTTAATCGTGAAAAATGTCTTTCATATGGAGCGGATGATTTTATTCTGAAGGTCGATTCGACACCTGAAACTCTTTTTAGGGCGATTGAAAATGCTTTAATACTAAAACCGGCGGAGTAACAGTGACAAATTTTAAATTTAAAAACTTAGGTCGAGTTTTAAAGCATTATTTCTTGCCGCATCGCGGAAACGCTTTTCGTCCACATGCCTTCAGACACAAAATGCTTTCGTGGTATTCTATCGGCTTAATTCTTTCACAGCTTGCTTTTGGTATAACTACCTACGCCGGACCAACTATCTCTGCACAACAAAGCGAGGTCATGAAAAAAAACATCGTCACGCTGACAAATGCGGAGCGTTCGGGTGAAAATTTGTCGGACCTCAAGGAAAATATAATTCTGACACAGGCAGCTTACGATAAACTGAATGACATGTTTGCTAAGAACTATTGGGATCACAAGGGCCCAAACGGAGAAACGGCCTGGGAATTCGTTGAAAAGGAAGGTTACGTTTATCAATTAGCCGGAGAAAATTTAGCCCGAGGTTATGATTCGTCAGCCGAAGTTGTCGCAGCCTGGATGAAAAGTGAATCACATCGCGCCAATATCTTGAATGAACGTTTCCGCGACATCGGAATCGCTGTTGGCTCAGGTGAAATAAACGGCGCCAAAACGACACTCGTGGTTCAAATCTTTGGTGAACCAAAAACTGCTTTTGCTGCCGCCGCAACTACAGGTCCGGGCGCTTTTACACCCAAAGAGGTGCTGCCCGAAATTGACCTTGGGAACCCTGCACTCCCAAGTAAATTGCCATACTTCTTAATTTGGTCGTTTATTTTCGGGTTGATTTTAGTTGACGGTTTTATGATTCGCAAACTGGGGTTACATGCTTCACGCTCACATGTGTTCAACCTGCGGGTCTCCTTGTTACTAGCAGGTTTTGGCTTGGTCTTTATGATGATTGGTTTTGTCGGAATCGCTTGACCTTTAGGTTATAATAATTATCTGAAAGGGAAATTATGAACAAAGAAAAACATGATTTAGTAATTATCGGAACCGGTGCGGCCGGCGTTTCTGCAGCTATCTATGCTGCTCGATATAAAATGGATTTTATTATAATCGGACGCTTGCCGGGCGGCAACATGACCGAATCATATAATATAGAAAATTATCCCGGTCTTGAAGACACCATTCCGGGTCACGTTTTGGGTGACAGAATGTTGTCACAGCTCGAACGTTTTGGCCACAGACCAAAGCTTGAAGAGGTTAGGGGAATCACAAAACAAAACGGTTCTCATAGGTTTTTGGTTTCCACAAACAACAGTGCGTACGGTGCTAAGGCGATTCTATTGGCTCTGGGTCTTGAGAGAAATCGCTTAGATATTCCGGGTGAAAAAGATTTTGAAGGCAGGGGAGTGGCATATTGCGCAACCTGCGATGGCTATTTTTATAAAGATAAAAGAGTGGCCGTGGTCGGTGGTGGCGATTCAGCAGTAACAGCTGCGATTTATCTTTCCGACATCGCAAAAGAAGTGACTTTGATAGTCAGAAAACCGGAGCTTCGGGCCGAACCCACTTGGCAGGAAAAAATCAAAAAAATTCATAACGTTAAAATACTTTTTGAGACTGTTGTCAAAGAAATTGCCGGAACAGATAAGGTTGAGAAGATTACCGTCGAAACTAAAGGTGAGAAAAAAGAAATTTTGCTGGATGGAATTTTTATTGAAATCGGGCAAATGCCACAAACAACTCTTTTGCATCAAACGAATGTTAAGCTCACAGACGGTGGCGTAGTTAGTGTCAAAGACAATCAAAGAACCTCTGTTAAGGGCATTTGGGCCGCAGGCGACATTACTAACGGTTCGAATAATTTAAGGCAAATTGTGACTGCTGCAGCCGAAGGCGCGGTCGCTGCGGTTGATATTTATACTGAACTCAAAAAATCTAAATAATCCCTTCGCAAAGGGAATAAAGCTAATTTAAGCACAAATCAAGTTTGGGCTTATCCACAATTTGTGCTTGACAAGCATAAACCGAAAGCGCATCCTAGTAGTATTCGTGCTCAAGCTGCGTCCCGCATCATCAAAGATCGGTGCGCGGGCACAATTTATAGTGAAGGGAGGTGAAGTACAATGGCAACTTTTTACTGTGTAAAATGCAAAGCTAAAAGAGAAGTAGACGATGCAAAAGTAGAAAAAATCACTATGAAGAACGGCCGACCTGCCTCAAAATCCGTATGTCCTGAATGTGGCACTAAGGTTTTTAAAATTGGTGGTTAGTATATAGAGAACTTGAGAGATATCTCTTGAATAAATAACCCCGCGAAAGCGGGGTTATTTTATATCCCAGGTTTCGTAGTAAAATATTTACATGCAACCTTACTTCGAAAGCAAATTAAATGAATCTGTTGAAAAGTTACGAGACAGTGAGCAAACGCTATCGGAAAAACAAGCCAAGCTCATAAAATCACTTTCCGAAGAAGAACGTTTAAAAATGTTTCAATTAATGGCTGAGGATAAAAAATCCTCGAGCCCTTACCAATTGTGGCTAGGGCTAAATAAACGCTGGCGAAATTTTATTAAGATAATGTTATTTGTTACTTTAATGCTTTTTTTAATCTTTGACGGGGTTAATGGCGGTTGGGATAATTTTAAAGAGTTTTTAAAAATATTCAGACATTTATTTTGGTAGCCTCAACGGGAGTCGAACCCGTGTTACCAGGATGAGAACCTGGCGTCCTAACCACTAGACGATGAGGCCGCGAATGCGCAGAAATTATACCAAAAATTATATGCTTTTTCAATTCAACTATTGCCGCTATAATGTATTTCTAGTATGAAATTCAAGAAAATATTTGTTTTGATTGCACTCGGGATACTCATTACCGGCGTTGCTCTACTGGCCCCAAAAAACAGCACCTCCGGACAAAATCCTGAAAACACAGAGGATGGCAAGATTTCTCAAAACGAAATCAAAAAAAACGCCAAGCTTTACCAACCGCAAGTCGGCGAAAAAACGTCCGGGGGCGACATTGGTATCAACGCTCAATCTGCCATTGTTTTCGATCAAGAAACAGGTGAGATTTTATATCAAAAAGAACCTCGCACGAGACTAGCGCCCGCTTCGATTACTAAAGTCGCTACATATTCCATAGCGGTTGAGAATTTTAAACTTGACGATTTAATCGAAATTTCACAAACCGCGGCCGATCAAGAACCAAACAAAATC
>CAYZJN010000061.1:0-3770 GCA_964479115.1 uncultured Candidatus Saccharibacteria bacterium
AAATAAAATTTTCTCTCAAATTGTATCGCCTTATTCCCTAATTTAATCAAATATAAACCCCTCTCCGCGATGACGGGGATTACCTTGCCGCCCATTTTTTTTACTGCTTCCTTGATAACCTTTAAATTAGGAAACTCATTTGGTTCTTCTTTATTTTGTTGGGTCAATTAAAAACTCCCTTAAATCTCTTTTACCAATAATAACCGGAAACTTCAGATTAACGCGATTTGCTATTGAAGCATGCATTTTGAAGTTCCTGTCTCTTATTTTAGCATCTAATTCGACGCGAACGCGATAATCATAGCCTAGCGCTGATTTTACGCGGACAACATCAGTCACTTCTTCGTGCGCAAGTAGCATTTGCTCGTATTTTTTGCGTTCTTCTCTCGATTTTTCCGCAATATTTTCCTTGCCTAGAACATCATTGATATAAACAACCAATTCTTCATAGCCGAGGGCCTTCAAGACTTCTGCGTCCAACGAAGAAGATTCGGCACCGGTATCAATTTTACAATCTACTTTAACTTCTTCACCTGTTTTAGTCGTAAAAATAACCGATTCAGAAATACCAATTACCTCACGTCCGGTAATATTTTCAATTTCTTCTTCAATTTCGCCACCGAATAGGTCTTTGGCAATGCGAACGGAACGCTCTTCTGAAATGTTTTTTAGTTTTCTGACTTGATTTAAACGCTCTTTGAGTCCGGCCTGATTGGCTTGCTGAATTCCAAGACCCGGTCGGGCATTTAGTTCGACAATTAACGGGCCCTTTTCCTTATCAATGATAATATCGACGCCCAGGTACCCCAGCCCGGTTACTTTTTGACAGCGGTAAGAAAGCCGAAGAATTTTATTCCAATAAGGAATCTTGATACCGGAAAGCTTGATGTTGGTGCCCGGAACAGTTTCGATAACACGTCCGGATTTGATGGCGGTGGTAGTCACTCCACGTGCCATATCAATCCCCACCCCAATCGCACCAAGTGAAATATTTGCTTTTCCCTCTGATTCCTTGGTTGGGAGACGCAACATACCCATAATCGGCACTCCGCGATAAACAATCACACGAATATCCGGAATGCCCCGATATGAATAATACTTAAAGGCATTATGCATTTTAATTCGTTCTTCAAAAATCGCTTCGGAAGGCTTTGGCGAAATACCGTGCGAAAACTGCCCGTCTAGAGTGTTCATAACATGCGCTTTAATATCTTCTTCTGTGTGACGACGACCGTCGGCAAGCAACCAACCACCTTTTTTGGACCGGTTGTAATAAATATTAATACCGGCACCCTTAAATCCCTGCGAGGGTTTTAAAACAAAACTTGCCGGTAGATTTTCAAACCCAAACGTCTCCAATTCCTGCGCAGTTCTGATAATACCGTAGGTTATCGGTACCGGTATTTCGTTTTTTTCTAAAAGTTTTTTGGTAGATAACTTGTTATCAGCCAATCCAATCTTGCCACGGTTTAAATTTTCGTAGGTATAGTTACGATCATTGATACCGAGGATTTCGTGGCGATTTTTAAAATAGGTGATAACATTAGTCATTTTTAAAGACATCTCTAAAACGTATGTATTCCGAGAGTCTCAACCCTTTCCAGCGGCCGACAATTATTTCACCAACAATAGCCAAAAGTACCAGATAGCTGTGATTTAAAAGCAAATTTTCAAATCCTTTGGAAGATAGCAAGGAATAACAAAGGAAAGTAATAACCAACGTCTCAAGAGAAATTATGTTTGTGGCGGTGTCGCCTTTTTTAACTCTAAAAAGATTAACTGATTCGATCATGGTCAGGATAATGATTACTGCTAACATATTAATTGAATAGAACCCTGCCTTGCCGAAATATGCCGCAAAAGAGAGGGCACCGAGCATTGCAATAGATGCCAGTGAAATTTTGATTGATACTTTCGAAATATAATGAAGTCTAGTTTGATCAAGAAGCCTGCGCGTTAGCTCGCTGACGAACCAAGCCAGTGCGATTATCGGAAGGCCGTATTTTAAACCGGTTGTAAAATCAGGTGCTAAATAAAACAAAGAATAAGAAAGAACCAACGGTTCATATATGCTAAAAGCCTTTATTCCAATAAATTGACGAATAAAAGAAACAAGCAAAGCCGCAAAAGGTAAGGCAAGAAGCATAAAAACCTTTAGCTCTTCGACTCCATTGTTGATCAAATAGTTGCTGAAATTTAAATCCATAAGTGACTCATTAGCTGTACAATAATAACATAAAAAGCATTTTAGGTCAACGGTTTTGTGAGCGCAAAAATCCCCGGAACTTCTCCGGGGAATTTTTGTCAACTAGATGCGGCCGAAGGGCCTGCCGAATCTCGGAAAATGGATGGATTTGATTTGTTTTCCGGATTCAATGGTTCTGTAGGTTAGAAAAATCGGGTGCCCAGTATTTCTTTTTAAACCTAGTCTTCGGGGAGTTTTGGCTTTCATACGCTCCTCCGTATTACTTTTTTCTGCGCTTCGAAATCTTTCCGCCCTTTTTCCCGGCAATTCGTGCTAATTCAGGATTAGCTGCGAAACCTCCTGTGTTGCTTCTTGTTCCGCCAACCGATCCTATTTTTTGATAGAAACTTTTACCATAACGGTCCTTATTGGTTTGGGCGGCTTTTAGCCCTCCTGCTCTTGTCCCACTCATATCTACCTCCTTTGTATTAATTATTCTATTTTACTTGCACACAATCATTAGCATTACAAACAAAAAAACCAACCTTAAGTTGGTTCTTTTTTAGTAATCAGGGTCCTGGCGACGATCTACTCTTCCATCCCGACGATACGTCGGTAAAGTACCACCCGCCTGAATGACTTAAGTCGGGCAGGTCGACGCTGAAGAGAAAAGCTTTCGGCCAAAGGCCGATCCGCCTCTGGCGGAAACTGCTGCCCGCCCGTACCAAATGGTACATTCGGGCGGGTGTTCGGCCCCGCACCGTTTTAAACGCTTTGTACCCGGCATCGATCTACTCTTCCAGGGCAGCGAGGCCCAAGTACCATCGACGCTGAAGAGCTTAACTACTGTGTTCGGGATGGGAACAGGTGTGGCCTCTTCGCTAAAGACACCGGGAACAAAGAGTTCAAAGGTGCGGGGCAGGGATGGGAACCCTTTGGGGTCCCCGAAAATTTTCAATTTTTGGGGTGCTATTGTGTGGCCCTCTCGCTAAAACGGGGTCCCTGGAAATCTGTCGATTTCCGGGGTGTAATACACCAGGACTCTGATTGCTAATCGGCATTTCTCGCCTAGGGGGTCCGCCAATCGGCGGATGACCCCAGGCGACAAAATAAGCCTGTATTCACTAGCTATTTATCGGGGGCCTAAAAATCCGAAGATTTTTAGGGTTGATTTTTACTAGCACAAATTACCGGTCAAAGAAAATTCATTGAGAAGAATGTTTTAAGTTATCGAACGATTAGTACTTCTCAGCTCAATGCATTGCTGCACTTACACTTAAAGCCTATCAACCACATGTTCTATATGGGTCCTATAATGAAACCTTATCTTAGGGTGGGCTTCGTGCTTATATGCTTTCAGCACTTATCCCTTCCGCGCGATAGCTACCCAGCAATGCCCCAGGCGGGACAACTGGTACACCAGAGGCGCGTCCTCTTCGGTCCTCTCGTACTAGAAGAAGCTCCCTTCAAGTTTCGACGACCACGACAGATAGGGACCGAACTGTCTCACGACGTTCTGAACCCAGCTCGCGTACCGCTTTAATTGGCGAACAGCCAAACCCTTGGGACCTGCTCCAGCCCCAGG
>CAYZJN010000062.1:0-3767 GCA_964479115.1 uncultured Candidatus Saccharibacteria bacterium
TTTCTTTGGCCATTCTAAAATTTTCCCAAAGTTCATTTTGGGTGATCGGTTTTTGGGATTTTAATTCGGTATAGCTAACATCCATTGCTGTCTTAAAAAAGTGCATATCAGCGGCTCCGAAAGTCAAGCAGTTCTCATTATCCAAATATTTTTTAGCCCGGCTGTTACGAACTCTGCCCGTAAAAGCGTTAATTTCTTCGTAGCCGTTACCGCCAAAAATCACTCGCTTGCCTTTGTGCTTTTGACGAAAAACACCCTTGCGTCCAAAAGGATGCGGTGCAATGGCGACACCGTTGTAACTTTCAATTTGGTCAGTAAATTCCTTGAAACTGTCATAAGACGGGATAAAACTTTCATGGCTTAGAAAGTCTTCATAAAACGCTTCTAGGTCTTTGATGTCTTTGAAGTAGGCCAGCACTTCAAAGTATTTGCCGTCAACCGAAAAAGCACACTCAATTCCCGGAAAATAAATGATGCCGTATTTTTGAGCCCATTTGACGGCTTTTTGAGCACCCCGGATGATATTATGGTCTGTGACCGAAAGTGCCTTAATCCCCCGTTTTTTAGCATATTTAAAAACGGCTTTAGGGGAATAAATCCCATCGCTGTAATAGGTGTGGAGGTGAAAATTCCCCCTAATAATGTATTGCTTTTTGTGCGCTTGTTTTTTTCTGAGGATGGTCATAAAAATGCCTGTCCGTACGCCCAAATTTTAGCACTTTTTAGTTTAAAAAACAATTGATAATGCGAACGGGCGGCCATAGGCCGCCCAACCGTTCTCGGTCAACGAGGCTAACTTACTAGCCGATAGGGATACTGACTCTGAATGTAGTCCGGACGAAGGGCATGGAGTACTCGGACGTCTCGTACGGGCAAGGAGTTTGCTTGTGGTCTAGCTCCTGCCGGACGATCAGTAGCTCAATCTTGCTACCGTCCTTGAGCGTCCCGACGGTTCCGATTTCCTCAGATGGGATAAACCCTTGAGGACTCTCCCTTGACTCACTGCGAGTAAACTCCCAGTCAATCTCCACGTCCAGTTCCCGAGCCCTGTTGTTCCTGAACGCTTCTTCGACCGTCCACCAGACATCAGGGATTGCTCTGGTTCGATATCGAAACTGGGGAGTAGGGTAATCGATCTCTTTGAACACGAAGTGTTCGAGAACAATCACGTTCGGGATTGAAGTACCCATTATCATCGGCACGCTAATCACCTCCGTTAAGCCGTATTAGTAACCCTTGGTTGGTGCTCGCCCCCTCTTCGCGGAGATATTATATATCAAAATGTAATTATTCAAAAGAAAACGATAGATTCGATTATACGCAAACGAGCGGCAATATATGCCGCCCGCCGATTTACACGAGATATACAATAGAACAATTATTCTAATAAGTCAATAAATTTCAGCGACACAAAAACCGCCTCTTTCAAAAATAGATCAATGTTATTGGGGTATTGCTAGAGATTTTTGGGTAAATTTAAGAACGTTCAGAAGAGTATTGTCGACTTCAGTTTTTAATTCGGGGTCATCCGTGTATAAGCCTTGGGTATAGAGAGTTAATTCGTGTTCTACAATTCCAAACTGTTCATCAGTGGTCGAATCTATGATTTTCTTCTCAAGTGCAGCAGACATTTTTGAAGTCATAGACTTATTTACACTAAAAATCTTCCCGGTATTTTTGCTATACATAGCACTTATAAAATGTACGTTTGCGTTTATATCCTGGCCTATTGTCCCTAGAAGCCAGTAGCCCCGCCAATCCTTATTTGCGCTTTCTGCATATCGTATAACGTATTTAGCTAATCCTGCATTAGCTGGCGGCAAAAGAGCGTTACTTTTTAACAATGGTTCGGGGATTATTTCGCCCCTATCATAAATGAGCTTTAGTGCCTGGACAACTTTATTAGCTTCTTCATTTTTTTCATAGCTGGCTGCGTCCGTTACTGTTAGATAGGCTTCTTCGCCTTTTATTGCATCAAATGAGGCAACTTCTGAAGCAAAATCTGGGATTATTTCTTTATTTATATTCTCTATAATAGTAGCCTTTTTGGGATTCCCCCAGGCCGAGGGATAGTGTACGGTAGTCCCGTTTAAATCAATACTTTGAAAATCTGCGGGCGGTTTTTCGACTGCTGTATTATCTGTTTGATTATTTTGGGATGAGCTAGGCACACATGTAGTACTAGTGTAAACACTGGAATAATACCAAGCAAACCCAGCAATAAAAGCAATCGTTGCCACCGTCAAAACTGTCACCCACAAAATTTTTTTCTTCTTTGGTTTCTCTGCTTCTTGCACAAAGGTCACATTTTGTGACTTATTAACCTGATTATGTTCCATGACAATTACTCAATTGATTAATATAAAAATTATACCCCTAATATTATAATATACAAAAACCGCCTCTTTCGAAGCGGTTTTTGTTATTGTAACTCCGACGATTCTGTCGGAGTAACCTAAGGTCACATTTTGATTTCGAGGTCGACACCGGCTGGCAGAGAAATATTCATCAGCGCATCAACTGTTTTAGCGTTTGGTTCCAAAATATCGATTAAACGTTTGTGAACTCTGATTTCAAAGTGTTCACGTGAGTTTTTATCGATGTTTGAAGAACGTAAGACCGTGATTGGCGCTCTTTCGGTTGGTAGCGGAATCGGACCGGCTACCTTGGCACCGCTGCGACCGGCAGTATCAATAATCTGTTTAACAGATTGATCGATAATCTTGTGATCGTATGCTTTGAGCTTGATTCTGATTCTTTGTTTTAGTTCTTTTTCTTCTGCCATTTTTTTAAGGTTCCGATTTTCCTTTATTATTTGGTGATTTTACTTACGACACCGGCTCCAACTGTTCGACCGCCTTCTCGAATGGCGAATTTTAGACCTTCGTCCAATGCGATTGGTTGCATCAATTTAACCTTAAAGGTGATGTTATCGCCCGGCATAACCATTTCTGTGCCTTCCGGAAGAATAACTTCTCCGGTTACGTCAGTTGTTCGGATATAGAATTGCGGCTTGTAACCTTTGAAGAATGGAGTGTGACGTCCGCCTTCTTCTTTGGTTAGGATATAAGCTTGAGCGTCAAAATCTGTGTGAGGAGTGATTGAGCCGGGTTTGGCCAAAACCATACCGCGTTCAACATCGTCCTTTTCAATACCGCGAAGCAAAATACCTGCGTTGTCACCAGCTTCACCTCGATCAAGAGTTTTCTTGAACATTTCGACGCCTGTTACAACAGTTTTGCGAGTTGGTTTGATACCGACGATTTCAATTTCTTCGTTAATCTTAACAACACCTTTTTCGATACGACCGGTTACAACAGTACCACGACCTTTGATTGAAAAAACGTCTTCAATCGGCATTAGGTATGGCTTGTCGATGTCACGGACAGGATCTGGGATGTATTCGTCAAGTTTAGCAACTAGTTCTTTGATGCCTTCTTCATATTTAGCGTCGCCTTCAAGAGCCTTCAAAGCAGAGCCGCGAATAATCGGGGCATTTTCGTCGTAGTTATACTTTTTCAAAAGATCGCGGATTTCCATTTCAACAAGGTCAAGCATTTCCGGATCGGAAACCATATCAACTTTGTTCATGAAAACAACGATTTTTGGGACACCAACCTGATAAGCCAAAAGCAGATGCTCTCGGGTTTGAGGCATTGGGCCGTCGGTGGCGGCAACAACCAAAATTGCACCGTCCATTTGAGCGGCACCGGTGATCATGTTTTTAACATAGTCAGCGTGTCCCGGACAGTCTACGTGAGCGTAGT
>CAYZJN010000063.1:0-3686 GCA_964479115.1 uncultured Candidatus Saccharibacteria bacterium
TGCGGGTTTAAAATGTATTCCAAGGTAGCAACTGAGAAAATTTTCCCGCAATGTCTGATAAAAAGCTGGGATTTCGATTCAGAGGCTTTGGTACTGGCGAAAAAATACGGTTATTCAATGATTGAGGTTCCTGTAGTTTGGTATGACGACGCAGGTGCATCAAATTTTCGTCTTAAAGATATGTTGAATGCTTTTAAGGCGATATTTGCAATCAGGTGGAATCAGCTGACCGGAAAATATAGCAGAAAATAAGGAGGGTTTTTGGAAAAAATTAAATCATTTTTTAAAGAAAACTGGCTTTTGTTATTGATTCTAGTGCTTGCAGTGTTTTTTCGATTTTATAAACTCGGCACCATACCTCCGGGACTACATCCAGACGAGGCTGCAAACGGGCAAGATATAATCAGAATGATAGATAATCACGATTTTCGGGTGGCTTATGATACTAATGGCCCGCGTGAAGCTCTTTTCTTTTACCTTCAAGGGATATTTGTTTGGCTGGGTACGCTGACTAAATGGGTTTGGCTAAATTACACGCCGCTATCATTACGTATTGCCCCGGCAATCATCGGTGTCGTGACTGTGGGAGCTGCTTATTTACTGGGCAAGGAACTGTTTAACAAAAATATAGGTTTATTTACCGCGGCTGCGTTGGCTGTTTCTCCGTGGCACGTTCAGTTTTCGAGAAACGGTTTTAGGGCGATAATGGTGCCCCTCGTTTTAACTTTTCTTTTTTATCATTTCATCCGTGCTTACCGTAACGGAAAATTGATGGATTATATTATGACCGGTGTTTGGATAGCGCTTGGTTTTTATACCTATTTCGCTTTCCGCATGGTGTTTTTCGCGCTAGTTGCGATTCTCGTATATATTGTCCTAAAAGATAAGAATTTCCTAAAAAAGAATGCCAAAAACATATTGTGGATGTTTGGAGCTTTTTTTGTCGCAATGATACCAATGATCCTACACTTTATTCATGTGCCGGCCGACATTTTGGGCAGAGCCTCAACCAGTATTTTTAATCCTGAGCTAAACGGTGGGAGTCCGCTGCGGACACTTTGGGATAATATTGTCAAAACTGCCGGCATGTTTAATTTCGCGGGTGACGGCAATTGGCGGCATAACGTGGCGAATTTACCGATGCTCGACCCGTTGACCGGCGTACTGATGTGGTTGGGTGTTGCTTTAACTCTTAAAAACATTAAAAAAATAGAGTACTATCTTTTGACTTTTTGGTTTGCGGCCTTAACTTTGCCGGAAATATTGACCGCAGAAGGAATCCCACACGCCTTAAGGCTGGTAGGCACAATTCCGGTAGTTTATCTTTGGATTGCGCTTGGGCTAAATTGGATTACCGATAAGGTTAAATTTAAACAAACTCTAGCTGTCGGCGCGATCGTTCTAGTATTGTTTTCGGGAGGGTATACCTATTGGAAATATTTCGTGAAATTTCCGGTGGCACGAGAGGCGGGGGAGGCCTATGCCGAGGATATGGTTGATATTGCGAGGGATATTAACAAGGCACCAGTCGAGCGCCGAAATATTTTAATTGTCGGTGAATATGGAACTAAAACGATTGATTTTATTACTCATTCCACGAGACACACCTACGAACGTTATGAAGTCTATGATCTTTTAAGTCTTAACTTAAATAGCGACGAATATGCTAAAATTTTCGTCCAAAAAGACTGGGTAGACGAAGCGACTAGAACCTTTAGTCAAAGGGGTTTAAATTACGTTTTTGAGCCGGTTGAGTCGGAAATCAACGGACAAATACTTTATTACGCTTATCCTGATATAGATACAGGGGGTAAGAATTAATAAAATTCTAAAATTATTCAAAGAAAAACTTTGGCTTGCGCCGGTTCTCTCTGGTTTAGTTTTAAGGTTGATTGGTATTACCCGCTCTTCGATTTGGCACGATGAGGGATACACAATGTGGCTCCTTACTAATAATTTTATCGATATCGTAAAACGGGATATGCGCGATGTCCATCCGCCCGGCTATTACCTGATAGCTAAAATTTGGACCAGCGTTTTTGGAAACTCGGTTTTTGCCATCCGTTTTTTCTCGTTAATATTTTCCGTAGCCATCATTTATCTGGTGTTTTTGATTGTAAAACGGGTTTTTAACGAAAGAGCGGCCTTTTGGAGCGCTTTATTTGTTGCTTTTTCGCCGTTTATGATACGCTTCGGCCAGGAAGCCAGAATGTACGGTGTGGTGGCTTTTTTTACTACTCTGGCAACTTACTTTTTGGTTCGATTCATACAGGAAAAAAAGAATTCACACTTGATTTGGTATGCGCTGGCGATGATTTTTGCCATTTATAATCAGTATTATGCTTTTTTTGTGGTGTTTTCACATTGGCTGATTCTAAGTATTGCGACACCGGGGTTCTGGAAACTCAAATGGAGGGAATCCCTAAAATCAAAATTGGCAATCTTCAACCCTTGGTGGTGGGTAGCCAATGTCGGAATAGTCGTTGCTTACGCTCCCTGGTTCTATATTGCTTTTAAACAGGTTACCCGGGTTTCCGGCAGCTACTGGATTTTACCGGAGTGGATTACGCTCAAGACCATCCCGAGTAGCGTTTTGCAGTTTATTGCCTATACTCATCTTGACGGACTTTATCAAGGAATTCTGGGTAAAGGGCTTTATTGGCTTTTGGCCCTGGCCCTGATTTTATTCGGCGCTTGGCTTTGGAAAATAAAAGAAAACAGGGGCACTCTTATCGCAACTTATATTTTTGGCTTCCTGCCGATGATTTTGGTTTTTGTGGTTTCTAAATTGCGAACACCAATCTATATGGATCGCTATTTCCCTTTTTCGGCTATTGGAATTTTTGCCCTGTGGGGAGCAGCGATAGCTTTTATCAAAAATAAAAACTTACGCATTATTTCGGGTGTATTAATTCTAGCCCTAATGTGTTTTGGCTATTTTATGATGCGGCACGATGTTAATCATCAAATGCGACAACTTTCAGAAACTGTTACAGCCCAATCACGCGAGAGCGACGTATTGCTTTCAGGGGAATTATATACGTACTTAGACGGTGCCTATTACTTCGGTTATAACCGGCTGAAGTTTCTTTCTGGCCCGGTTGACGGTTATGGCGAAACTTCATTGATATACGACAAACAAGATTATTACCTGATTGACCCAGGCAAGAAAAACGAATTACCGAACAGGGTCTGGCTAATCGGTAAGTCCGGAAAAGATTATTTTGACCAAAAAAATTGGATAGGCTGGAATGCTGCTACCTATTTTGAGTCGGGTGGCTTAAAAGCCAATCTCTATACACGCTGAACTCACTTTGATATAATTTAAGAGTCAAAGAAAGGATTTTATGTTTGGAAAAGCAAAAGAGCAGATGGATTTCATCAAAAAGGCTCGCGAAATTCAAAAGAAACTAAAGAACATGGATGTAACCGGAGAGTCCGGGGCCGTTAAAATAACAATGAACGGTGAACAAAAGGTTCTTAATGTTAATGTTGATAAAGAACAGGTTGATGTTGAGCGGATCGATAAACTCGAGAGAGATATTCACGCTGCGTTGGAAGGTGCTGTCTCAAAATCCCAAAAAATCGCCGCTGAAGTGATGAAAGATATGGGCGGTTTGGGCGGTTTGATGTAGCCAAGGTCGAGGTTTAAAATTGCGCATAATCCCTAGAACGGTAGAAAATTT
>CAYZJN010000064.1:0-3666 GCA_964479115.1 uncultured Candidatus Saccharibacteria bacterium
AAAATTGATACTGAAAAAACTGCCGATACTACACAAGAAAAACTATTTTAAAAAATATTATTAATTTAACAAAGGTAGTCCTTCGACTACGCTCAAAATGGACCAAAGGTCCACAAAGGAGATTATGAATCCTAAAAAACAAAACAAAAGACAACTTCCAAACCTGGAAGACAAAAGACTGAGGCAAAAAGGCATCAAAACGAAAAACGAGCCCATAATGAAATCCTCAGAAAATCAAAGAACAAAACAAAACACGCTCAGAGTAATGGCCCTTGGGGGATTGGGCGAAATTGGTAAGAACATGTACGTTTTCGAATACGAAGACGATATTATTATTGCCGACATGGGCTTTATGTTCCCGGATGACGAAATGTTGGGAGTTGATTATATTATTCCTGACATTAGCTATCTCGAGGATAAAAAAGACCATATTAAGGGCGTCCTGATTACTCACGGTCATGAAGATCATATTGGCGCTATACCTTATCTTCTGCCCAAATTAGGTGCACCGCTTTATGCACCTAAACTAACAATTGGCTTAATCGAAGGTAAGTTAGAAGAATTCCAGCTGGCCAAAAGCATCGGTTTGCACACCATTGACCCCGACAAAGACGTTTTAAGATTGGGCAAATTTACTATTGAGTGGATTAGAGTAACTCATTCAATACCAGATGCTGTCGCACTTGCAATCGGAACTCCGCTTGGACGTGTAATTTTCACCGGTGACTTTAAATTTGATCACTCACCAATCGATAACCGCAACATAGATGTCGGTAAACTGGCCCGTTTCGGCAATGAAGGTGTTCTGCTGCTTATGTCTGATTCCACCGGAGCCGAAAGCCCCGGCTATTCGCCCTCAGAAAGCAGTATTACTGAAAACATTACCCGCCTTATTGAAGATGCTCCCGGTAGGATGATTATTGCTTCTTTCTCATCTCAGATTAACCGTATTCAGATGATTATTGACGCTGCTCAAAAGCTTAACCGAAAATTGGCTTTTTCGGGCCGCTCAATGCTCCGGAACGTCGAAATTTCCGTAAGACTCGGCTATCTTCGAATTCCGGCCGGGCTAGTTATTAAAATTCAGGATATATCAAAATACCCGGACGATAAGGTTTGTGTGATGTCAACCGGATCGCAAGGTGAAGCCATGTCTGCTCTTTCCAGAATGGCCTCCGGTGATCATAAAAGCCTAAAGATTAAAAAAGGCGATACGGTGCTTTTTTCATCTTCACCGGTTCCCGGCAATGAAGGCGCTATTCGCACCGTGATTGACGATCTTTTTCGTGAGGGTGCGAATGTTATTTACGAAAGTAAAGGCGAGAGCATGCACCACGTATCAGGACACCCTGGACGCGAAGAGCTAAAGATGATGTTGAATCTGGTTCGGCCAAAATACTTTATGCCGGTACACGGTGAGTACCATCACTTAGTTCATCATAAAGATTTAGCCTTAGAGGTAGATATTCCCGAAAATGACATTTTCGTTATGGACAACGGCGATGTTCTTGAAATCGGTAACGAATCCGCCAAAGTGCTTGACCAAAAAGTCCCCAACGGCATCATTCTGGTTGACGGTCTGGGCATTGGTGATGTCGGTGAAATTGTCCTCCGTGATCGCAAAGCAATGGCCTCAGAAGGCATTTTTGTGATTATCTGCACTGTCGACAAGCGCTCAGGTCGTCTTTTAACCAGCCCGGATATCATTTCGCGCGGCTTTATCTATATGAGAGAAAACGAAAAGCTGGTTAATGATACCCGCACAGAGGTGAAGAACATGTTGGAACGAAAAGAGGGCGATCCGCCACAAAACTGGCCGATAATTAAAACCAAAATTCGAGACCGTGTAGCCGAATATCTTTATCAACACACCCAGCGAAGACCGATGGTTATACCAGTTATCATTGAGGCATAAATGAGTAAAATTACCGCTATCGAAACTCAAAAACGAAGCGGGAGGGTTAACATCTATCTTGACGGCGAATTTGCCGTCGGGATAGATGAGAAGCTTTTGGTTGACTTTAATCTTTATAAAAACAGGGAACTTAGTGACAATGAGGCCAAAGAGCTCAAAGAAGCTGAAAATCTTTCGAAATGCCTCGCCAAGGCTTATCGCTTTTTGTCTTTTCGCGCCCGTTCAGAGGCAGAAATGGAGAAAAAACTGCTCGAAAAGTTTAATTCCGACACCGTAAAAAAGGCTCTGAAAAAACTTACTGATTACAATTATGTAAATGACAAAGAATTTACCCGAGCCTGGATTGAAACCAGAAAAATAGGCCGTGGTAAAAGAATGCTCTCTTTTGAACTCAAAAACAAAGGAGTTGCCAAGGAAACCATTGAAGAGGAGCTGGCTGGTTTGGAAAACGATGAAGAGCTTAAACACGCCCTAAGCCTGGTTCGTTCCAAATCGAAATATCAAAATCTCGATCGAAATCAAGCCTATCAAAAAGTCGGCGCCTTTTTATCGCGTCGCGGTTATAATTATGAAATTATTAAAAAGGTAATCGATGAAATCGCAAAATAATCTTAAAGAAATAGGAAATCCCGACGAAATCAGAAAACAGGGTCTAAGACCGGTAGTTGTCGCCTGTATTTTGCATAACAAAAAGGTTCTATTTGTTTTTAAGCGTGACTTTAATTTGTGGCAACTGCCGCAGGGCGGCATCGAACCCTTTGAAACACCCCGAGAAGCCGTAAAACGTGAGCTTAGTGAGGAGTTGGGTAGTTTTGCCGAGAATGTTGATTACGCCAGTTTTAAAATTATCGGCAGCGACATCGTTGAATTTCCTAAAGAAAATCAAGGGCAACGCGAAATTATCACACGAGAGGGTGAGTTGATTTATATGAAAGGAAAAAAATATTATTTGGCCAAGATGGAAACTACAGATAAAAATATTGAAATTAACGAGAGTGAATTCGAAAAATACCGTTGGGTTTCACTTGAGGAATCCGATAATTTAATCCGACACATTTATCAAAAAGGCAAAAAAAGAATTACGCAAAAAGCTCTGACACTGCTTGCTCAAAATAATGAGTTATAAAAAATCCCCGCGAAATGCGGGGACTTTTTTAGTTTTGGGCTATTACCCTGTAGGCAAAGGCGAAAGCGATTGCCCACAATAGTATGAGTGTCATATACTCCTTCTTATCCTCCCAGTGTGACGTCAACAATGATACCGCCGGTCCAAAGCCATGTCAAGCCCATTTTTTTCGCTGCGCGCAGCAATAAAACGACTGTTTTGTGCTCAAATTATTCCGTTATCGGCACAGGAGCAAACACAGTCGCTGTGGATTTTGACTTCATATAACCATCGGAAACTATGATTTTTTTGGGAAGGATTTCTTCGATTTTTGAAGCTGGAATAATCAGGTCCTTGGCTAGGTATTTGATTTTATATACAGGCGTGACAAAAATTCTGTCCAACGCGAAGGTTTTAACATTCAGCGCCGCCTCGTTTACTCTTCCGATTTTTTTACCGTCTTTTGTAAATACCGCCGCACCCACAATTTTAATTTTTTGACCTAAAACCTCCTTCAACCGCACTAAGTCGGCTGCATCAGCCAAAGAATCATAGCTTTCAATCACTACCCCGTCAGGTTGAAATCCCTTAATTTCAATTGCCGGTACATATCGGATTTTGCCGGTCAGAGGATCGTTGGTCGAAA
>CAYZJN010000065.1:0-230 GCA_964479115.1 uncultured Candidatus Saccharibacteria bacterium
TTGAGATTTTGTACTAGTTTTTCTTTATAATAAAGGAGTATAGACCAAAAGGCACTTTTCAAGTATAATAGGTACGCTTTGAGCGCCCGTAGCTCAGCGGATAGAGCAGCGGTTTTCTAAACCGTTGGTCGCAGGTTCGAGTCCTGCCGGGCGCACCAGGGCCCGTAGCTCAGTTGGTAGAGCAGTTGCCTCTTAAGCAATTGGTCGTGCGTTCGAGTCGCACCGGGCTC
>CAYZJN010000065.1:242-3560 GCA_964479115.1 uncultured Candidatus Saccharibacteria bacterium
GATGATTTTTTATTTTCTCTAAATTTTTTTCAATCACATCTTTATTTTCATCGAGATACATCTCGGGTAATTGGTCCAACGGACACCACATAAAATCAATATTAGAAGAGTCCTCCAGGGGGCTATGCTTTTCGTCAAGAACAGTGTGATGCATCAGAAAATAGTGGATAGTTTTGTCTTCTTTAATATTTTCTTTATCAACCAGACGCTGATATTCCCCGAGATGTGTTATAATTCTAAGATTTTTAAGACCTGCTTCCTCATGAACTTCTCGAAAAGCTGTTTCCTCTAACGTTTCCCCCGCTTCAACATGACCTTTTGGCAAAAAACCTTTTTTTTCATTTTTGGTTACCAGCACAAGCACCCGAGGTTCGCCTTCAATTAATTTGACGATAATTCCGCCGGCTGAAACTGTTTTTTTGAATTGATTTTTCATTTTGATCTTTCAAAAAGAGAGTCGCGAAACTCTCTTTTGATTTATCTGACTTGTTCTTTTAGACCCTTGCCGGCGCGGAATCTTGGGATTTTCATGTCCGGTATGGTAATGTCTTTTCCGGTTTGTGGATCACGGCCGCGTCTTTTAGCGATTGAGCCAAGATAGAAAGTGCCGAAACTGGTAATCGAAACTTTTTGACCTTTTTTGATGTTTTCGGCAACTAGACCGGTTAAGGCATCAATGAATTTTTCAACTTCTTTCTTAGTGTGTCCGGTTTTCGTAGAAAGGGATGATATCAGTTCTCTTTTTGTCATTTTTAACTCCTAGGTTTTAACCCCACCCTGAGCACAGTCGAGGGGTTTCTTTAAATTTTAGCCTAATTATTTTAGCAATCGTTTTTGCCGATGTCAAAGGCTTTTATTTATCAATTCTCTTTATTTTAACCGGCTGAAAATCTTTACTGAAAGTTAAAAGAACCGAATTAAAAGCCGCTTCTCCTTCAGCAACTTCAAATTTATTCCCGCCTCCGGTAATAAAGCGCTCTAAAATAATGTCTTTTCTAACACCAAGGATGGAATCAGCGGGTCCGGTCATTCCGGCATCGGAAATATATAGCGAACCTGACGGCATAATTTTGGCATCGGCGGTTGGAACATGGGTATGAGTACCGACAATCGCAGAGACACGTCCGTCAGCATGATGGCCCATGGCGACTTTTTCGGAAGTCATTTCGGCGTGAAAATCCAAAATCGAAAGATCATAATCTTTTTGCGTTGCTAAAATCTCATCTAGTTTTTTGAAGGGGTTGGAAACTTTTTCGTTAATTCCTTCTTTACCGAGTAGATTTATGATCAAAAGTCTTCCAAACGGTGCGTTTAGGATGCGGAAACCGTGTCCGGGGTATTTGGCGGTAAAGTTGGCAGGGCGTGTCGCAGGTGTCCCCTTTTTGGTAATATCATCGAGAAATGATTTTTCTTTCCAAACATGATTACCGGTCGTGAAAAAATCCACACCGGCCTTTTTCATTTCCAGTAACAGATCGCGGTCAACTCCAACCCTTTCGGAAAGATGTTCGCCATTGGCAATTACAAAGTCAATTTTGTATTTAGTTTTTAGATCGGGCAGAATTTTTTTAACTTTTTGACGGCCCGATTCGCCGATTATGTCCCCGATAAAAAGAATGTTGATTTCACTTTTCACAAATTTTCTCTTTCTTCAGCCTGAGGCTGATCCGCCTTTGGCGGAATCCCCTGATTTTTTTGATTTGACATTTTTGCTTTAGGATTTATTTAGCGTACTCTACTGCTCTAGTTTCACGAATCACATTAACCTTGATTTGACCCGGATATTTTAAGTCGGATTCAATTTTACGGGCAACGTCTTTGGCAAGTTTTTCAGCCGCCAAATCATCAACTTGTTCTGGCACCACCAAAACGCGAACTTCGCGGCCGGCTTGGATGGCAAAAGTTTTTTCGACACCCGGAAAGCTCCCGGCAATACTTTCAAGCTCGGTTAATCTTTTAACATAGTTCTCTAGGCTATCGCGACGAGCACCCGGGCGGGAAGCCGAAATAGCGTCGGCCGCAAGAACCAAAATCGCCTCTACCGTTTTGGGTTCAACATCTTCGTGATGAGCCTCAACGGCATGCTGAACATCTTCTGAAATACCGTATTTTTTACAGATGTCACGTGAAATGATGGCGTGCGAACCCTGCATTTCTTGGTCAATTGCTTTTCCAATGTCATGCAAAAGTCCGGCTTTTTTGGCAACAGCAACATCGGCTCCAATTTCTGAAGCCATCATGGCAGCCAAGTTGGCTGTTTCAATCGAATGATCCAAAACGTTTTGAGCATATGAAGTTCGGAACTTTAAACGGCCTAAAACCTTTAATAGTTCGGCCGGAAGACCGGCTACACCGGTTTCGTATGCAGCACGTTCTCCGGCTTCTTTAACGATTTTGTCGATATCAGCTTGAGCCTTTTCCACTGCTTCTTCGATTTTAGCCGGATGAATACGGCCGTCAACGATTAGCCTTTCAAGCGCCAATTTGGCAACTTGACGACGAACCGGATCGAATCCGGAAATTACAATCGTTTCCGGTGTGTCATCAACAATGATGTCGCAACCGGTTAATTTTTCGATGGTCTGAATGTTACGTCCTTCACGGCCGATAATACGCCCTTTCATTTCATCATTCGGGATTTGGATTGCTGTAACCGTGCTTTCTGTGGAATGATCAGTTGCGATTCTTTGGATAGCTACGGCAATTACCGAACGAGCCTCTTTGTCGGCCTCTTCTTTAGCGTCTTCCTTGACCTTGCGGATGTAATCAACGACGTCCTTTTTGTAATCCTTTTCAATCATTTCCAATAACTTGTCTTTGGCTTGATCTTTAGTTAGTTTGGAAATTTTTTCCAGATTCTTTTCTTGCTTTTCACGAAGATCGCGAAGAAAGTTTTTGTTTTCGTCGATTTCGTTTTTGTCTTTTTCGATTTGGTCACGTTTGACATCAATGTCAGAAAGTTTTTTATCAAGCGACTCTTCCTTTTGAGCCAATCTTTTTTCCAAATCCAAAAGTTCACCTCTGCGTTCTTTTTCTTCTTTTCTAGCAACTTCAGTAATTTTGCCCGCTTCTTCTTTAGCGGCAATTACGATTTCCTTGGCTTCAGATTTTGCTTCGTCAATTTTCTTTTGAGCTTGCGATTCGGCATTAGCTGTTTGCGTTTTGGCTTGAACATTGCGAACGAAATAGCCGCCCACGCCTCCGGCTGCGAGTGCTGCAATCGCCCAAATCAGTAGTGGCGACATGTTATCTCCTTTCTTGTCCATGGGACAATGAGCCCCTGGCTCATTCGACACAAAAAAGTGTCGGTATTCTTCC
>CAYZJN010000066.1:0-3501 GCA_964479115.1 uncultured Candidatus Saccharibacteria bacterium
ATGGATTTTAGGGATAAGACGTTTAGCATCTTGGTTATAAAAATATTTACGATAGATGTGGTATCGGAAAAAATACATATTTAACTTTTGCTTCCGGCGGATCGTTTTCGAAATTTTCCCATGAATTTCAAACCGTTACCGATGCTGGTGAGGATACAATTTACCTTTGTGAAAAATGCAAAATAGCAGTTAATGAAGAAGTTAAAAAAATCCAGCCTGATTGCCCAAATTGCAAAAATATAAATTTGAAGAAATTAAAAGCTATTGAGGTTGGAAATATATTTAAAAATAAGGATAAGTACTCAAAACCGTTTAACGTAAATTATAAAGATAAGAATGATAAAGAGCATTTTGTCCAAACTGGTTGTTATGGTATTGGCCTGGGTAGATTGATGGGTGCGATTGTGGAGATTTCTCATGACGAAAGGGGAATCGTCTGGCCGGATACGGTTGCTCCTTTTGACTTTCACTTAGTCTCCTTGGAGGGAACGACAAAGGAGGCAGGTGAGGTTTATAAAAAACTACAAGAAGCCGGCTTTGAAGTGTTATGGGATGACCGCGAAGAAAGCGCCGGTGTCAAATTAGCCGATGCAGATTTGATAGGAATACCTAGGCGGTTAGTTGTTTCGACAAAAACAGTAAAGGCAGGGTTGGTGGAAGTTAAGAATAGGGGAGAGAAAGAAGCACATCAGGTCAAATTATCTGACCTAATAAAAACAAATGTTTAATAGGATCTTCGGATATTTTAGTCACGATATCGGGGTCGATTTGGGAACGGCCAATGTTTTGATTTATGTAAAAGGGAAAGGGATTGTCATCAACGAGCCTTCGGTTGTGGCAATGAACACAAAAACCAGACAGGTGCTTGCGGTTGGGGATGATGCCAAGGCGATGGTTGGCCGAACCCCCGCCAATATTGTGGCTACACGTCCTTTAGTGGACGGTGTTGTTTCTGATTTTGAGGTAACTGAATATATGCTTAAATATTTTATCGAAAAGGTGCACAAGGAAACTTTTACGATTTTCCCGCGCCCCCGCGTTATCGTCGGCATCCCTTCAGGAGTAACGGAGGTGGAAAAAAGAGCTGTGGAAGAAGCCGCCATTAATGCCGGCGCCAGACAAGCTTTTCTAATCGAGGAACCGATGGCAGCAGCTATCGGCGCCAGACTGCCGATTCAAGAAGCAGCCGGTTCGATGATTGTTGATATTGGAGGCGGCACAACTGAAGTGGCCGTAATTTCGCTGGGCGGTGTTGTGGCTTCGCGCTCACTTCGAATCGCCGGAGATGAATTGAACGAAGATATTATTCAATTCGCCCGTGATGAATACAACCTGATGCTCGGAGAGCGGACGGCCGAAGACATTAAAATAAAAATAGGCTCTGCTTATCCCCTCGAAAAAAAGCTGGAAACAGTAATGAGAGGACGCGATCTTGTAACCGGACTTCCAAAAGCAATTACAGTTGATTCCGATCAAATCAGAGGTGCACTGGCCAAATCAGTTGGGATAATTGTTGATTCCATTAAAATGACAGTTGAAGAAACGCCGCCGGAATTAGTGGCGGACATCATGGACAAAGGTATAGTGCTGGCCGGTGGCGGAGCGCTACTTAAGGGTTTGGATAAATTAGTTGCACTTTCGACCAAAATGCCGACCTACATTGCTGACGATCCATTAACCTGCGTTGTGCGTGGCGCCGGGTTGGTGCTTGAAGATATTGATAAACTAAAAGACTTTTTGGTTACAACACAACACGAAAAAACACCGAGGCTTTAATGCAAAAAAGACTGTCCATTATTTTAATCGTCCTGATTTTCTCGGCGATGCTGATTTTTGCTGACAATCAGGGCTATCTGAATACCGCTTATGACGTAACTAAAAATCTGGTTTCACCAGTCGGACTTTTCTTTTCACAACTGTCTGGGAGAACTTCGAGTTTTTTTTCCGGAATATTTAAATTAGGCAGTCTTCAAAAAGAAAATGCCGAACTTGGTGATACGGTTAATCGCCTACGAGCTGAGGTTGCTCAGCTTTCAGAGGACAAAAAGGAAAATGAGAGCCTACAAAAATTATTAGGTTTTGTGGAAGCCCATAACTACACCTACGAAGCCGCCGAAGTTATTGCCTTTGACTCGTCAAATATCCGTGGCATGGTTACCATCAACAAAGGTTCGGAAAATGGGCTCAAACCTGGCATGGCAGTTATTTCAGACGGATTTTTGGTTGGGCAAATTTCAGAAGTGTTTGAACGGACTGCAAAAGTCCAATTGGTAACTGATCCCACCTCGGCCATACCGGTTACGCTGCAGTCATCGACAACGAGTGGTATTGCCAAAGGTGAAATTGGGTTTGGACTTTCAATGGAAAAAATCCCGCAAGGTGAAAAAATCGGCGAAGGCGATATTGTGATAACTTCAGGCCTGGGCGGCGAAATGCCAAAAGGATTAATTCTGGGCCAAGTGGAGCAAGTCGAAAGATTGGAGAATTCTTTATTTATGGACGCGTTGGTGCGACCGTCTGCCGATACCGCCAATTTGTTTCGGGTATTGGTGATCAAAAACTGATGATTTACCTACTAAATATATTTCTAGCTGTTTTAATTTCTTTTTTGTCTTTAAGTTTTGCACCTCATTTTAGGATATTCGGCACTGTTCCGCTTGTGATGGTCTTCTTTTTAATTGCACTGGCCTATTTTCGAAAAGGTTTTGAGCCCCTGGCTATTGCTGCTTTTGTCGGCTTTTTCTTTGATTTATTTTCGCCACAACCTTTTGGATTTTATCTATTATTTTTTCTGTTACTTGTGGGCGTTATCCGTTTTTTGTTTCAAGAAGGCATGAAACAGTTTTCTTTTTGGTATTTTTTGATGTTATCACTAATTTCAGTGCTGATTTATTATCTGGCACAATATTCAATTTTATATGTCGAAGGCGTGCGTTTCGAAACAATTAATTTTTGGCCTTTAATGCTGGGGATTTTAGTCAATATCGGATTTGCTATAATACTCTATGCCCCTTTGGAACGGTTCTTTGATTGGCAAAAGGGCTTGGAGTATAAACTGAAAAGAAGATGAAGAAAAGAAACGTATTTGCGCCCCTAACCGGCGTTAAGGCTAATAATACACACGTTGACAGCGCGCTTCATTCCAAAAATGAGCGCTGGATTTTTGGTGTTTTGCCGGCTGATGACGATGCTCCAACAGTAGAGGATGAAAAATCAACTCGCCGTTATTACTTTCTTTATGGGGTTGTTTTTATTATTTTAATGCTGCTAGGCCTTCGCGCTTTTCAGCTTCAGATTATCGATGGCAAAGAGAGCCTGGTAGCAGCGCAAGAAAACCGTTTTCGTCAACAAGTGATCAGAGCTCCGCGCGGTCTTTTTTATGATCGTAACGGAATACCCCTGACTAAGAACATCCCCAATTATGAAGTGACGGTTATTCCGGCAGATTTACCGGCAACCGGTGTTGAAAGAAATGTAATTTACGAAAACCTCTCGAAATTA
>CAYZJN010000067.1:0-3495 GCA_964479115.1 uncultured Candidatus Saccharibacteria bacterium
AGATCCAAATGCAAATATTGCCCACATATTTACTTAAAGACCCAAAATTTATATAGCACGAAGTTAAAGATCATGGCCGAAAGTGAACCACCAACTGCTGCAATATTGGCCCAGTTCTTGTCATCAAACCCGGAAAGCACGTTTTTGCCAAAATAAAGGATTAAGCTGGCTACCAAAACGTTGAAAACCAAACCGGATATTGTGGAAACACCGAATTTGCCGACTTCTTTGCCCACGTCCTTAGTTTTGGACTTGTCGAAAACCCAATTCTTGTTCCAAAAATAACTGTTTGTGGCCGAGACAACAAATGAAATACCCTTAAATACCGAAAAGTATATACCGGTCGAAAACCCGGTAATCATAATAAGAATATTAAGCACTCCCAAGTCAACTAGCCAGTTCAGGCCCCCAACTTCGCCGAATTTAACAAATTTGTACATAATGGCTAGATATTTTGACAGAAAACGTCCGACCAAAATACCAACAACACACAAAGGCAAAAATACCAAAGAAGCTAGAAGGTAGGTGTTGGAAACATTTAAATTCGATAAGATTACATATGCAAAAACCGTTGCACCTGCACCGATTATTGCAGCGCCGATTAGATCCTTTTTGAAAGAATCCATTTTTGTATCAGAAGCCATAATTCCCCCTTAATTAATTCCTGCCTAAATTATATCAAGAGTGAGAAATACATCAAGCTGCGGTGCGTTTTTTTTCGATGTCACGGAGTTGCTGTGTTTCTTTCTTAAAGTAGAGTTCCGATTGACCGATCGGACCATTTCTGTGCTTTCTGATTAAAATATCGGTGATGCCTTTTCTGGAGGTATCTTCATCGTACATTTCTTCACGATAAACAAACATCACTACATCGGCGTCTTGTTCGATAGAACCGGATTCTCGAAGATCGGAAAGCATCGGAACTTTTGAAGGCCGTGACTCAACGGCACGAGAAAGCTGTGAAAGAGCAATCACCGGCACGGAAAGCTCACGCGCAAGCCCCTTTAAAGCACGGGAAATGGCCGAAACTTCTTGAACTCGGTTTTCCGGATTGTTACCGCTCATAAGTTGCAAGTAGTCGATAACCACCAGACCCAAGCCATGTTCAGCCTGAAGACGGCGGCATTTAGTTCTCATTTCAAGGACATTGATAATCGAAGAGTCGTCGATAAAAAGCGGAGCTTCTGCCAGCGCACCGTAGGCATGGTTAATTTTAAGAAAATCATCATCATCCAAATTACCGGTACGTAATTTCCAAGAATCAATCCCCGCTTCCGAAGCCAGCAAACGGTCAACTAGCTGTTCTTTTGACATTTCAAGTGAAAAACAAGCAACCGGAATTTGTTCTTTTACGGCCACATTATGGGCAATGTTCAAGGCAAAAGCCGTCTTACCGACCGAAGGACGCCCGGCGATAATGATTAGGTCCGAAGGTTGTAAACCCGCCAAAATGTAATCAAGGCTCTTAAAACCGGTTGGTACACCGCGTAGTTTATCTTTGTCTTTATGCAGTTCGTCAATGCGATCAAAGCTATCCGTTAGAACCGTTTTTAGGGATATAAAATTTTCTTTATATTTATGTCCCGAGACACCGAATATTTTTTGCTCAGCCAAGTCAAGCATTTCAGACGGATCATCCGGTGAACTATCAGACATGCTGATAATATCGTTTGCAGCTGAAATAGTTTTGCGCAAAACCGCTTTGTCAGCCACTATTTTAGCGTAGGATACAACGTGAGCTGCCGAAGGCACGGAGCTGGCAAGTTGCGAAAGATAGGTCGCGCCGCCAATTTCTTCAAGACCCCCTTTTTCCGTTAGGCGATTAGTAAGAGTCACAACGTCAATCGGTTGGTGATGTTCATAGAGCCAAAGCATTTCCTCGAAAACCAAGCGATTGGCATCGGAATAAAAATCATCCGGCAATAGAATATCGGCAACGCGGACAATTGCCTCTTTGTCTAAAAGTATCGAACCCAAGACAGAAACTTCTGCCTCCAAGTTTTGGGGCGGGACACGGTCAAACGATTTTGGTATTTTTTCTTCTTTAGCCATATATGCCTTTCTACCCTCGCTAGTCGACTACTTCGCCCCCTAGGATGTTCGCGGCTGACTGAACATCTCCGATTTGCTTATTTTTTGCTCCGCTACCTTCCATTTTGCAGGTAATATCTATCTGCCTACCGTAAATCCTGGAAAGAGTTTCTTCAACTATTTTCTTGTTCCGTGGCTCTTCCAACCTTTCTTTGTGAAATTTGTATGGAAAAGTTAGGGTTAAACCGGCATCAGTTAGCTCCGGATTTGCCACTCTCAAAAATGCATGAATGGTGTTATTTTTGGATTTAATTTCCATCATAAAATGCTTCCATTTGCCGTTAAGCTCTATCGGGGCAGGCACATTATTTTTAACAGCCTTCGTCGTAGCACCGGATTTTTTTGCATCCGTTTTAACATTGGTTGCTTCCCCAAGTACAGCTACGTTCTGGGCCACTTGTACTTCCTTAAATTTTGATGCAAGCACCAGCAAAATAATTTTTGGGTCAACACCAATTCGAAAAGAATCCTGAGCCCACATTAATTCTTCTGAAAGTTGCACCACTTTATCTTGCTCAATCTCTTCTGAAAGTTTGGTCAGTTTTTCAATTTGTTCTTTGGTGCCTTCTAAATTATCCGAGCCAGCTAGTTTCGCAAATAAGATTTTTCTTGATAATTCGGCGGCCGATTTGGTGAAAATTATCAAATCAACCCCGGAATTCTGGGCCTTGTCCATGACTTCAATTGCCTTGGTGCTGTCACCGGTAAGCAAAGCTTTAACAAAATCAAAAACCGCAACATAAGGGGCGATGCCCAAGATATTTTCAACGTCTTTTTCCTCAATATTCGGAAGTCCTGAGCTGGAAAGTTGATCAAGGAGTGAAATGCCATCCCGGAGTCCGCCTTCTGCGGTTTCCCCGATTGTCTCTAGCGCTTCATCGGTGATTTTGACTTTTTCTTTTTTTGCAATATCTGCGAGCTTGGCCACAATATCGTTCAAGCGAATACGTTTAAAATCGTGACGTTGGCAGCGGGAAATTATGGTTGACGGTACCTTATGTATTTCCGTGGTTGCGAGTATAAAAATGGCATGCTCCGGCGGTTCTTCCAGTGTTTTCAAAAGAGCATTAAAGGCTTCTTTGGTCAGCATATGGACTTCGTCAATAATAAAAACCTTATATTCGCCTTCGGTTGGTGAAAACTTAACCTTTTCCCTGAGATCACGGATTTCATCAATACCGCGATTTGAAGCGGCGTCAATTTCAATTAAATCCAAGATTCTGCCTTCGTTAATACCGATACAAATATTACACTTGCCGCAAGGGTTGGCGTCTTTGCGATCTTTGCAGTTTAGGGATTTAGCGATGATACGTGCAAGCGATGTCTTGCCGGTCCCTCTGGGCCCGGAAAACAAATAGGCATGTGAAACCTTGCCGGAAAGCAAAGCATTCTCGAGTACAGTTT
>CAYZJN010000068.1:0-3361 GCA_964479115.1 uncultured Candidatus Saccharibacteria bacterium
AAAAACTAAAATTGCAGAGATAAAGTTACAAAGCCAGGTAAAAATCTGATAAAAAATTACTTTGGTGCCAAAAAACGGATAAAGCGCTGACCAGAAAAAATAAATACCGGGTGTTTTATGGTCCCAGAAATTCAAATAAGGCAGCTGCCCCTGAGCCATACCCTTTCCAATTGCCAAAAAAACTCCCTCGTCCTGATAGAGCGGTTTTTGAAATGACAAAATAAAAAAATAGCCGAAGCATATCCAAAGTGCCAGCAAAAACAGTCCGGTAAAAATTTCCTGATATGTTTGGAAAAAATTTCTTTTCAATTCTGCTGTTATGCTATAATAATTTGCAGAGAAATAAAACCAGCAGGAAGTTCAAATCATGGGCGGAACAATAAAAATTCTACTTGCCGAAGACGACATCCAGATAATCGATATGTATCGACGCAAGTTTGAAATGGAAGGATTTGATGTCCAATTTGCTGAAGACGGCGAAAAAGCCATTGAAATCCTCAAAGGCTGGAAACCGGACGTGGCGCTACTCGACATAATGATGCCTAAAGTCAACGGTCTGGACGTACTGAAATTCATTAAAGAAAAACCCGACTACGCCGATGTGATCACCGTGATGCTCACTAACCTCGGTAACGAATCAACGGCTGAAGAAATTTACAAACTTGGCGCTACCGAATACATCGTTAAAGCCGACTTAACTCCGCTCGAAGTCGCAGACAAAGTCAAGGCACTGATAAAATACTACAAAACCAAAAAGTAAAAGAGCCCCGAGGGGCTCTTTTTTATTTAGCGACTTCTGCGAGTGTTTCCAGCAGTTTTTCTTTGCTTTGCTCTCCGACTAATCTTTGGACTTCTTGACCGTTATTGAAGAAAATAAAGGCTGGGACGCTGGAGACGTTATAGTTTCCGCCAACTGTAGTATAGGCATAGATATTTAATTTGCCGATTTTGTATTTTCCTACATTTTCTTTGGCAATTTCAGAGACAACTGGTCCCATTTTTTTGCAGTATGAACAGGTCGGCGAATACATATCAACCATGGCGACACCCTGATATTCCTCGATTTCGGTTTTAAAATTTTCGCAAGTTAGCTTAATTTCATTTTCGCCAATTTCTGAAGCAACGCTGCCCTGTTCGGCTTCTAGGCCGTTTGAATTAACTACTGTGCAATAATCAGCAATTTTTTCTTGACCTTCCGAGGTAGTGTCTCCATTTTTTTCCGGGGCTTGGGAAAGTGCAATAATAATTCCGACACCAATTACGGCAACAATGGCAAAAATCGCAAAAATAATACTTTTTTTCATCTGAACCTTTCGTTAGCCTTGATATTGTAGCATAAGTCCTGGTTAGATTTAAGTTCATTGAAAAAATGCTCAAATTAGGGTATAATTTAGCACGCTAAATACGGTAAAATGTATTTACGGGGAGTGGCGCAGTTGGTAGCGCGCGTGGTTTGGGACCATGAGGTCGCAGGTTCGAGTCCTGTCTCCCCGACCAAGGTTTAGATTTTGACGTGCGCCCGTAGCTCAGTTGGATCAGAGCGTGTGGTTTCGGCCCACAAGGTCGGGGGTTCGAGTCCCTTCGGGCGCACCAAATGGTTGTATATTAAAAATATGTTGTTAGTTGTGCGGGTATAGTCTAAGGGCTATTATGCGACCCTTCCAAGGTCGAGATGCGGGTTCGAGTCCCACTACCCGCTCCAAGTCAATATGGTGGCTGTAGCTCAGTTGGTAGAGCATCGGTTTGTGGTACCGACGGTCGCGGGTTCAATCCCCGTCAGCCACCCCATAATTGGTTGTTAAGAAAAGGTCTTAGAGACCTCTTTTGTGTTAGAATTCGAATATGAATAAATTCGAAGGATTATTATCAGAATTGGAGACACTAGAGCTTCCCAAGGATAAATATGTAATTGTAGGCAGTGGTCCACTCGGTGTGAGAGGAATAAGAGAATCTCAAGATTTAGATATCCTTGTTAAGGATGATTTATGGGAAAAACTCTCAGATAAATATCGGATTATAAATAAAAACGGAAATAAAGTCATTAAAATTTCAGATACAATAGAGGCACTCGGCAGTAAAACATTCCCCGATGAGCCCCTCGACAATCCAACGATAGAAGAACAAATAAGAGACGCCGAGATAATTGATGGATATCCTTTTCAATCGATTAAGCATTTCAAATTTTTTAAAGAAATGGGGAAAAGGCAGAAGGATTTAGATGATGTTATTCTGTTGCAAAACTGGATTGATTCGAAATAATTATAGTTCTAACATCACACACTATCCGACCCCATTTTAAGAAGCATATAGGAGACCGAATTGGTCTCCTATTGTGTTATTATTGTGTTATAGAAGAACGATATAAACATTTTAAAGGCGGTCTTTACGAAATTGTCTGCGAGGCGATAAATTCAGAAACGCAAGATGAATTAATTGTCTATAAATCACTTAAAGATGGAAAGATTTGGGTTAGACCTAAGAAGATGTTTTTTGAAAAAGTTGAGGTAAATGGAAAGGTTGTTCCAAGATTTGAGAAATTAAATTAATTCTGATATCTCGCATGATTCGCCCCCATAATTTATTCGAAAAAGACCCTTGTGGGGTCTTTTTACTTATTCTCGACTCCTAAATATTGTTTGAGTTCGGTTTTTTTACGCTTTAACTTCGCGACTCGTTCGTGTATTTCATCAATTTCGGCCTGGTGGTCATCCACCAATTTTGCTAAATCGGCTTTTTTGGTATCAACCACCTTTTCCGCCGCTACAATCGCTTCATCGATTATTGTGAGAACTTCTTCCGCTTTTTTGTGAGCATTCTCGTTGGCAGTTTCAATTTCTTCTTGGGCTTTTTTCTTAACCACCTCGACTTCTTCGCGAGCTTTTACTGCTTCATCAAGTGCATTATCCACTTCAACGGGAGATTCTGATTCTTCCGCTTTTGGCTCCGGCTCTGTTTCTGACAGTGTCGGTTCCGCTTGAGGTTCTTCGATTTCTTCTGTTTTTGGCGTTGGTGTTTCGGCTATTGGCTCGGGCACTTCCGGTGCGGGGGTTGATTCTGGTTCAATTGGCGCTGTAAACGCAACGTCAGCTGCCGGGGCCGGTTCAGCCACGGGTGTTGAAGGTTCAGTCGGACCAAATTCTAGATTTTGCTTACTGGTAAAATCAGCCGGGTTTACTTCCGGAGCATCAGCCGACCAGGCAGGGTTATTTTCCCAATCAGGAACCTTTGCTTCTATATTATCAGCCGGAGGATTTGGCTGGGCAGAAACCGGGTTGGTTTGATTTTGGTCACCAGTAAAAACAGGTTCAGCATTGGAATCCTGCGGCACAGGAACATCAACCGGCAAATTATTAGTATCGTC
>CAYZJN010000069.1:0-3357 GCA_964479115.1 uncultured Candidatus Saccharibacteria bacterium
TATTCCCTGAGGGCTACGCTGTAAAGAGCCATCACGACAATCATAATGGTTGCGAGTACGGTGATGGCAATCAAAAGTTCGATTAAAGTAAAACCCTTCTTCATCTTTGAATTCCTCCACGGGTGATATAGGTGGATATCCGGGCATTTTGAGCACCTTTGAAATCCCAAGAGATTGTAACGGTAACCAGCTTAATATCCGTTTGGTCCGAACCTTCCACATTTGCGGTGACATTTGTCGCAATCACGCTGTTTTCCGGTAAACCGGGCGCAGGGGAAATTGTGCCCGTGGCAAGCGCGTCAAAATTTACATTACGGTATTCTTCAACCTTAGAATCGAGTAATTTATAAGCGCTGGAGCGATATTCAATTTTTTTGTTTAGCGTAATCAGGAAACTATACAAAGCCAATACGGCAGAAGAGAGCACGGTCACCAAAACTAAAATCAAAATAATTTCAACCAGTGTAAACCCGCGTTTTTGTTTTTGAATTTTCAAGTTCATTTTACCCTCAAGTATGTTTCTATTATAACTTAAAAACCCCTCGAAAAGAGAGGTTTTTAATGTATGCGAGCTCACATACTATTGAGAGCTGGTAATTCGGTAAACTCTCGTTCCGCCATCATCAACGGTATTTGTGCTTTGGTCTCTTTGGTTAGAAAGACGAACCTGAAGCTGATAACCGGTGCAGATAACAGTTGTGCCGTCGCAACCAACAGGACTTGGTGTGTAGGCATAGGCATCACCGGCCGGATTGGTCGGTTCAACCGGGAAGTAATCCGGTACTAAAGTTGCTAGTGCGCCTGGATAGGTGTTGTTGTCAACAAAATACTCTTCCAGTTTCTTTTGATAAGAAGCAACATCGCTTTTTTTATCAATGTCGTAAGCCTTGTTACGGTTTGATTGAAAGCTGACGCCGACAACGATTGCGATCAAAATCGCAAGGATTATGATAACGATCAAAAGCTCGATAAGAGTAAAACCCTTTTTGGCTTTTTGCATTTTTTCACCCCCTTTCCGGCTCTGTAAGAACCTTCTTTAAATTATCCGTAAAGCAAAACTAGCTGTCAAGCTAGAACAAGTTAGTCATTGAATAAACAGGCTGGATAACAGCCACCACAATTGTCCCGACGCCAACGCCGATTATAATCATCATCAACGGTTCGACTAGACTAGAGAGGTTTTTGATAGTGCCATCAACCTCTTTCTGATAAAAACTGGTTACTTTATCTAGGATATTATCCAGTGAGCCGGTTTCTTCACCAACGGCAATCATTTCGGCCAAAATCACTGGAAAATTCTTGGTTTTCTTTAAGGCCTCAGCGATAGTGACACCATTTTTAACGTCGTCCGCTGCTTTTAAAATGTCGGTTTTAAAAACTTCATTTTGAATTGTGTTGGCGGAAATTTTCATGGCCTCCAAAACATTGACGCCGGAAGAAAGCAGGGACCCGAAGGTTCGGGTAAAACGAGTGATATTAACTTTGCTCATTAATTGACCGAAAATAGGAATTTTAAGCAGCATTTTATGCCAACCGTAACGAACATTTTTATTTTTCACGAGTAAAGTTCGGAATCCGACTACAGAGCCGACTAATGCAACTAAAATCAGAAAACCTTGAGTCCTGATTAAGTCGCTGACTTTGAGTAACATTCGGGTAGCAGCCGGCAACTCGCCGCCCATTTCCGCAAAAATACCCGCCAGTTGCGGCACTATGGTGGAAAGCATATAAACGACGACACCTATCATTGCTACCAAAATAATCATCGGATAGGACATGGCTCCTCTGATGCTTGAAACAAGGTCGTGTTCTTTTTCAATTTCGTCAGCCATTCTCTCGAGGCTTTTATCAAGCGAACCGCCAGCTTCACCGGAGGAAACCAAGCTAACATAAAGAGGGCTGAAGACGCGCGATTGCTTTTCCATTGAAGAAGAAAGGGACAAGCCAGCTTCAATATCAGAACCGATGGCGTTGATTGCTGATTTAAGAATTTTATTTTTGGTCTGTCTTTCCAGAATACGCATCGATTGGGAAATCGGAACACCGGCAGAAATCAAAGTTGCCAATTGTTTCGAAAACATAACTTTTTCGGTCGCGGGGACATGACCGAGTTTTTGTCGCAATTCCGAAAAAAAAGTTTCGTTTATTTCTTTGACCTGAACCGGTGTCAAAGACTGTGAAGAAATGGCTTCTTCGGCTGATTTTTTAGAATTAGCCTCAATTTCTCCCTTGGTTAGGCCGCCCTTAATATCTTTGGCGATGTATTGATATTTAGCCATATTATTCTCTGGTGACTCTTAAAATTTCCTCGACAGTGGTTACACCAATTAAAGCCTTGATGAATCCGTCTTGTGCCATGGTAATCATACCTTCGTTTTTAGCTTGTTCTTGAATATCTTCAGTCGTTTTGCGGGTAACAATGGAATCTTTGATCGGGTCCGTAACTTCTAGTACTTCATAAATTCCGATACGGCCAGTATAGCCCGTATTGTTACATTTTTTACAGCCTTTGGCGCGATAAAGGGTCAGTGAAAGTTCGCCGGCTGGTTTTTTGGGTTGTTCTTCGGTAGGTGGTAAGAAAATTTGTTCTCGAATGCTTTTTGTATTTTCTTCGGCCTCAGTCATGGAGCGATTAATAATTGTTGGATCTTTAGCGATGCGGTCAAGAATTGATTCTTTAGCTTCAAGATGAGAAGGAGCGGGAATAATTCTCTCCGAAATACCGGGATTTTGCTCGGTTACTTCCTTAACCGTTTCTTTAGAAGGGTTGGTGGTCATAAAGCTGGTATCAATATCAAATTCTTTCACCAGCTCGTTGATCTGGTCGGTGGAAACCTGATATGGTTCTCGACAATCAGCGCAAAGCCGGCGAACCAAGCGTTGGCCAATCACAGCATTAACCGTGGAGGCAATTAAAAAAGGTTCAACCTCCATATCTAAAAGACGGGGTAAACAACCAGCGGCATTGTTGGTGTGAAGCGTGGAAAGCACTACATGACCGGTTAGGGCAGCGTGCACAGCCATCTCAGCCGTTACCTGGTCGCGAATCTCACCAACCATTATAATATCCGGATCTTGTCGCAGTAGCGCCCGAAGGCCAGAAGCAAAAGTCATACCCGTTTTAGTATTGACCTGTGTTTGGTTTACGCCGGAAATGCGGTATTCAATCGGGTCCTCAACAGTCGAAATATTAACTTCGATGGAATTAAGCATGGAAATGGCTGAATAAAGAGTGGTAGATTTACCTGAACCGGTTGGTCCCGTGACAAGCAGCATACCATGCGGTTTTGAAAGGGCTCTTTTAATCCCGCCCAAAGCGGAACCGGCATAACCTAATTCCTCCAGCGTTGGAGCTTT
>CAYZJN010000070.1:0-3297 GCA_964479115.1 uncultured Candidatus Saccharibacteria bacterium
TTGCATGTGTTAAGCACGCCGCCAGCGTTCATCCTGAGCCAGGATCAAACTCTCAATTAAGTGTTTGATGCTCAGCATTACTGCTGAACGTCGACTACCGAAGTAGTCTAGTTAACTGCATTTTAAAACCGCAGTCAGGTTTATCTTGAATTAACAAGGGTTGGTTCTAAAAGAACCGAATTTGTGTGTGCATTGATAGTCAACACTATTCAGTTTTCAAGCTGCGACAAATGGGTTTTTTGAGCGCAAACAAAACCTCCCGGCCTAACTTTAGGCCAAAGACTATGAGCGCTGCTTTCAAAAAACTATTTTGTCTTAGCCGATTTTACGGGAAAGGGAACCTAATGTCAACAGTTATTTCTTTAAATATTTAGCTTTGCGCTGTGCTTCTAAATATTTTTCAATTTTTTTTGATAGTTTTGTTTTTAAGTAAATCCAAAGAAAAATTTTATAAGCCAAAAGTAAAATTACCCATAAATAGGAGACTAATCTCGTTGAAAAAGTCGGCAATTCTTGAGTTCGAGCGAAATAAATAAAAAGCCCGGCAAGTCCAAAAGAAATCCCGCCCCATAATACATAACTATCAAAAGGTTTATAGACCACCGGTCGTTTGCCTTTGATAAAAATATAAATACGATAGATCACGGCAGCTGCAATTAAAATCAGTGGTATGTAAAAATAAAACCGTTCAAATTTGCTGCCGGTTGTTTCACCCAAAAGATATGAGCTCGAAAAATATGTGTTAATCCAGTTTTTCATCATCTCCAAAAAAATCTATTTCTCCCTGACAGTGCGGACATTTCCACTCACCAGTCTCATTAATCATCGCGTTGCCACACTTTTCGCAAACCGGCACCGCTTCGGTTGTTTCAGTTTCTTCTTGTTTCATTTTCGTCCGCCATATTCAAAATAAAGGCCAAAATGATGCGCGCCGGCGTCCAGAAGATGTTTAAAAACAAAACCGGCTTTTTTGGCCCACACCATCACTTCACCCGCTTCAGTCCGATCTTCTTTTTTGGGACCGATTTCGGTATTTTTATCCCAATCGATTACAACCAATTTGGTTTCGGCATGGGAATTCTTAGCGGTTGACTCAATCAGTTTATCGTCATTTTTAATCATCGAAAGAATGTTTGAAATTAAGATTACATCCGCCCTAGCTTTAAGTGGGATGGAGGTTGAATCATAAGGCGCCTGAATATACTCAAGGTTTCTAAGACCCAGTTGATCGGCACGTCTTTTTATCACCGTTAAGTTTTCAATTTTTGGGTCGGTCACGTAAACGCGACCTGACTTCCCGACTTTTTGAGCAATCGGAATTGACCAAAAACCCGAGCCGCTTCCAAAATCAATGACCACATCCCCCACTTTGATATCAAGCGATTCCACCACGTTTGACGGCGAGAGGAAATCTCTCTTTTTATTAAAGATAGGTGGCCTTACCATAATTCTATTTTAACATCAAAAAAGATGGGCGCAACTTTGCGCCCATCTTTTAATTTTTATTTCTTTTTTGAGATTGGTTTCTTTTTGTTTTTCCAGAAAAACATCCAACTGAACCATTCTGGTTTTTGTAGATACAGAAGATAAAGTCCGATCAAGACCAGCAGGATAAGAACAAAAATACCGAAAGCCGGTAAAGCCTTGTCCTCATCTTCGGTTGGTAGGGGTGTATTATCTTCCTCTGTCAAATAAGATTTAACCTCGCCTGGAGTGTTAGTGTCACCAAGCACTTCGCTTGGGGCATAATATACGGCCGAAGCCACAGAAACCGGTGTTAAGGGTGTTAGAACAACAGATTGAACAGACCAAGTGAACTTCATCTCTTTGGATACTGCGTTTCCGGCCGGGTCTGCTACTGTTAACTTAAGAACATAATCGCCATTTGTGTCTGCGGAGGTTACAGGATTATTAATTTGGTCACTAGAAAACGTTACTGCACCAGGGCCTGAAATCATCTCCCATTTGTAAGCAACGCCGTTAGCATCACTTGCGACAGAGCTTAACTCAATCGGTACTCCGGTTTTAACATCAACAAGATCTTCAAGAGTAGGTAGGGTACCATCAATTGTGAAACTGAACGGTACCGCCCACTTGCTTCTGTTGTCAGCTCCGTCTCTTGATCTTACGTTCCAGAAATAAACACCATCTGTCAGTGTAGAAAAATAGGCATCATTAATGTATTCCGAAACGTTTACCCAAGGTGACTTGTGATCAAAACTGTCAAACGCATTGTTACCATCCAGAACCGGGCTCACCGGACCTGCCGTTAATTCAAGTCTATATTCAACCGGAAGGCTGCTTTCAGGTAAGGAATTTGCATCCAAAGTAACATCATCCCAGTCAAATTTAGTTAGTTCGCCTGGTTTTAGGTATTCTTTATCAGTTGGCAATGCAAGAACGGGAATTGTTGGTGCAGTTTTATCGATTGCAAAACCCACTATTGTCGTATTGCCGACGTAGTCTGTAACAACTAAGGTATAAGAACCGTCTTCTTTAACTTTAGTACCACTGATAAAATCTGACGCTACTCCACCATCCCTAGAAAGCGTTGCAACCCCGTCGGTGAATGCCGGAAACACGTTTACATTGTAAAGCACACCATTAGAAACACCTGTTACGACAGGCGCGGTGCAATCGTCGGTTACAAGTATTTTTATCGTCAGTGGGGCCCCAACAGTACCAGTAGCATTAGCTCCAGAATACGGAGTTGCCGTAATTTCGTGGAAACCATTAGTAGCACCCCAAACAAGGTAGTCACCGGTTGCCGGCGTATCTCCCGCTAAAGCATAGGGCGCAACATTTTCTGTTCTATAATTCGTATTACCGTCCAAGGCAAATCTTACGCTGCCAACAACGCCGGTTGTTTCTGCTACAACATTTATATTTGATAATGTTCCGCAACCTAAGTTAACGATACTTTCGTTGTTTAAAGCACCTGGAAGTACAACATCCGTATCGGCATTAACTAATCGAAAATCCGTGACTGTTGTGTCCAAGGTGACTGCATACGCCGGTGTTGCGGGCATAATGCCTAACAGTAAACCAATGATAGCAATGATTGTCATTATTTTCTTCATTATATTTAATTCCTCTTTCTCCCTCAGAATTTACTTTGTTATATGTAAACGCACGAAGCGTGATTATTTTTAAATTCAATTTTAGTTAATAGTTTAGAGAACGGTGGGGTTTTCAGGGACGTAATAAAACAAACAAAAAACACAGACCCTCACAAGTTGTGTTTCACATTTCCATAGGCCATTTGCCCATAGAACATTTATTTTACTTTTTGCTGAG
>CAYZJN010000071.1:0-3235 GCA_964479115.1 uncultured Candidatus Saccharibacteria bacterium
CGATTACCGCTGCGATCAAAACCAAAAACTGCCAACCGATAATAAAATCCGCCCAATCAGCCAAAGATTCGATAATATTTTTCCCTAAATCTGTAAAAGCCAAAATTTTGATGATGCCGAAAAATCCCAAAAAAACAGCCAGATTTCGCCAAAAAAGAAGTGACTGGGGCGACAAATACATGTCAAAGAGGTTACGCATTTGATCCGTAATATTCAATTTATTGCGACCGGCAATGACCTTTATAACGCGAATATAAGCGTCGACGATTTCACGAGCCTCAAAATCCGAAATAGAAACTTCCAGTTTTTCAGACACTTCTTTATGTTTTGCGAGCGCCGCAATAAAGTCGTCTTTACCTTTTAACGAAAAACCCGCCCAATAAAGTTTTTGCTCCATATTTTTACCGGGATAATTTTTGTTGGAAAGAATCACATCCAAAACTTTATTGGCCTCTAAAATCGCCATCTTTGCGCCGGCTTCTGAGCCTTCTGAAAGATGTTTTTCAATTTCATCGAGTAATTCCTGGAGTTTGAATTCTGCCATTAACACAACTCCTTTCCAAGGATTTCATTGACTTTCTGTGGATTAGCCTGACCACGGGATTCTTTCATCACTTGTCCGACCAAAAATCCAAAAAGCTGCTTTTCGCCGTTCCGGTATCTTTCAACTTCTTTGGGATTATCCGAAAGAACTTTTACGATAATTTTGGAAAGTTTAGAATCGTCTGAGATCTGTGAAAGTCCCATCTTGGCAATTAAAGCCTCGACTTTAATTTCTACATTTTTCCGCTCACTGACCGTTTTGGCAAAAAGTTCCTTGGCTTGCTTTAAGGAAAGAGCCCCATTTTCTACTTTACCGATTAATTCAGCTAAATCGCTTGGTTTGTAATTGCCAGCTGAAAGGCTTTCGACTTTGGGCAAATATTCAGAGATGATGAAATTAGAAACGGTTTTCGCGAGTTCTCTTTTTCTTTCAGTATTACCAGCCGCCTCAGAAAAAGACTCAATAACTTCTTCAAAATATTTGGCATTTTCGGGGTTAGAAGTTAAAAATGCAGCGTTATTGGCCACCATACCATATTCACTTTCGAATCTGACTTTTTTTTCTTTTGGTAGCTCGGGCAAGCGATCGTTGATTTTTTCGGGATCAAAATCCGTGCCTTTGCCGGTTTTGACGGGCGGAATATCCGGTTCGGGAAAATAACGATAATCATTGGCAAATTCTTTAGAACGCTGTGCAGTTGTTTTACCCTTGGCATCATCCCAGCCGCGAGTTTCCTGAGTAAGCGTTCCCCCATCTTCTAGAACTTCGATTTGACGATTTAATTCGTATTCAATAGCCTTTTCAATCATCTTATAAGAATTCATATTCTTGATTTCAACTTTGACACCCAGTTCTTTCTCGCCGATTTTTCGGACAGAAATATTAGCATCACAGCGCATCTGGCCCTTTTCCATATCGGCATCGGAAATTTCAAGATAACGCAAAATCGACTGCAAATTACGCATGAACTCAACCGCTTCTCTACTGGAGGAAAGCATTGGCTTAGTGATAATCTCCAAAAGCGGTGTACCTGCCCTGTTTAAATCAACCAAAGAGTATTCTCCCGATTTAGCATGAGTTAATTTCCCGGCGTCTTCCTCCAGATGAATATGGTCGAGCTCAACATGTTTGACCCCTTGGGAGTTCCCTGAGTCGAGCGAAGGGTTACCAACATTTATTTCCAACCCGCCACCTATTACCGGCGGATTAGTCGCTGAAGTTATCTGATAAGCTTTCGGCAAATCTGGATAATAATAATTTTTACGTTCAAAGTTAAATTCGGGATTGATTTTGGAACCAAGCGCCAGTCCTAAGAGAATCGTGTCTTCGATTGCTTTTTTGTTCGGCACCGGCAAAGTCCCCGGCTGACCACTACAAACCGGGCAAAGCCGCACATTGGGCTCGTCTTTTTCTGATACTTTGTAATCTTTGCCCCGAGGCCCGGTTCCGCAAGGACAAAACATTTTGGATTCGGTCGCCAGATGGGCATGAATTTCTAGCCCGACAACCGTTTCGTAATTTGTCATAATACATTAATTATAGTTTATTTTTTGTGCCTATAAAAGAAAAGAACCCCGATTGCCGCTTTCGCGACCAGCGCGGGGTGTCGCTGTTGGTGCTACACCAGCTTGAGGCCCATTTTCCTGCCCGTGTTGAGAATGCTGGCGTTGGTGTTGGCTAGCCAATCTACCCACCTTGGGTTGAGAATGACCAGCTGAGCAGACCCGAGCTCCCCTGGGGTCGCACAGACAAGAAGGTAGCCGGTTCCCTTGAGTTGGGTTGCGTTCTGTAGTGGCCAGGGCATACTTCCAGCCGAAACAGCCACATCGCAGAACGGCACCTCTGCACTTCGGGAATAGGAGGCCAACAGTCTGGCTGTCACTGGTCCACCGACTTTATAGCCGGTTGACTGACCTTCGGCATCAATGAGCTCTGCCAATTCAGTTGCGCCGATACCCCAACGGGCTGCTGTTCTCAGGGGGTTAGACACAACTTCGCCAATCGAGACGATGTTCGGTGACAGTCCCATGCGCTTTCACCTCCCTCCAAAATACATGGTCGTGCATCCAAGACACGACCCTCTGCCAAAAGTATATCCCGTTTTTCCCAAATCAAAAAGAGGCCTTAAGGCCTCTTTGTTTTCTTGCTATTTTTTTCCGTTCAAAACGTCTTTTATTGTTTCGACAACCTTAGAAGGCGTATATTGCGATTTAACAATATAGCCGATTGCACCCAATGACATACCTTTTTGAATGTGGTCTTCTTGACCTAAATTGCTCATAATCAAAATAGGAATGTTCTTTGTTGCTTCGTCGTTTTTAACGATATTTAAAACCTCAAAGCCATCTAATTCCGGCATTAAAATATCCAAAAGAATTATATCCGGCATAAATTCTTTGATTTTATCAACACCCTCTCGACCGTTTTCGGCCACCACAACTGTATAGCCCTCGAGAGACAACTTTAACTGATACATTTTGGAAATGTATCGGTCGTCCTCGACGATTAAAATTTTGCCTTTAGTTTCGGGCATAGACAAACCCTCCTTCTTCTATATATACGATAATTTTTCTGTGTGAAAGTGTCAACTATTTTATCAACTTTTCAATCTTACCTTCGAAATTAAAACCGGCCGCCAGCTTATGCCCGCCCCCCCCCAACAAATACGCTACCCGACCAACAATACAACCA
>CAYZJN010000072.1:0-3231 GCA_964479115.1 uncultured Candidatus Saccharibacteria bacterium
GGAATTCGGCGTGACCCGCGAACGTATCCGACAAATCGAAGCCAAAGCTCTGGCAAAACTTAAAAAACATCGTGATTCCAAAAAATTAAAGGATTATCTACTATAATCCACAGAAAAACTTGTTGCAAAAAAACTGCTGATGACTTTTAATAGATTCAAGGGGGAGTGATCTCGCTTGAGATCACTGGTACAAAAAGAGTTGGGCTTAAGTCCGACTCTTTTTGTTTTCGTTTTTTGTGCTCAAAAAGTGCTAAAATAGGTCTATGGCAAAAGAACGATTGGTTGTAATTGACGGACACGCTTTAATTCATCGTGCCTATCACGCAATCCCACCGCTCACCACTAAAACCGGTGAGATTGTTAATGCTGCCTACGGCTTTGCGATGATTTTATTAAATGTTATCCGCGAACTAAAACCAAAATACCTGGTAGTCGCTTTCGATCTGCCGGGCAAAACCAAACGCCACATTGAATACGAGGCCTACAAAGCTAACCGTGTTGCTGCACCAGATGATTTAATCAGTCAATTTAAAAGAGTCCATGAGATTGTAGAAGCTTTTAATATTCCGATTTTTACAGCCGAAGGTTATGAGGCTGACGATGTGATTGGAACGCTGGTTCACAAAACACCGAAAGAAATCGAAAGCATTATTGTTACCGGTGATAAGGACGAACTCCAACTGGTCGACTATCACACCAAAGTCTACACCATGAAACGTGGCTTTACCGACACGGTGATTTACGATGAAGCCGCCGTCAAAGAGAAATACGGGCTAACGCCGAGCCAATTTGTGGATTATAAAGCCCTCCGCGGCGACCCGTCCGATAACATCCCCGGGGTTTCCGGTATTGGTGAAAAAACCGCCATCGATTTAATTTCCAGCTACGGCTCACTGGATAATGTCTATAAAAATCTCGAAAAAATCAAACCAAGGATCGCCGAAAAGCTGATCGCCGAAAAAGAAACGGCCTACCTTTCGCAAAAACTTTCTCAAATTGAGACCAATTTACCATTGAAGCTAGATTTAGAATGCTGCTATATCCACGATTATGATAAAAACAAAGTTTTTGAACTTTTCCAGGAACTTGGTTTTAAATCTTTGTTACCACGTTTGCCCAAACAAGATAACGGGACGGCAAAGGATGACAAGCCACCCAAAACCGCGTCCCATAAAATTACCGCCAAATATACGCTGATTAATACCATAGAAAAGTTGAAGATATTGGTCAGTCATCTTGAAAAACAGAAGGCTTTTGCTTTCGACACCGAAACCGATTCGCTTTCCGAAATTGACGCTCACTTAGTAGGCATGTCGTTTGCTTTTAAATCCGGTGAAGCTTATTACGTTCCGGTTGGCCATCAAAACGGAGCGCGAATTGACTCACGACAAGCACTCAAGATTTTGAAACCAACTTTAGAAAATCCTAAAATCGGCAAGATCGGTCACAATATTAAGTACGACTATATTGTGCTTAAAAAATACGACGTAACTTTGGGCCCGATTATTTTTGATACGATGGTTGGTGCCTACCTTATAAATCCCAACGCGCGGGCACAAAAACTTGATGACCTGGCTTTTTCCGAACTCGGTCTTGAGCTGACCCCAATTACCGAGTTAATCGGCAGTGGCAAAAATCAAATTACTTTTGACAAAGTAGATATAACTACCGCAACCGATTATGCCGCCGAAGATGCCGATGTTGCTTGGAGACTATACGAGCATTTGGGAAAAGATCTCCAAAAATCCGGCTTAAGCGATTTAAATAACAATATTGAAGCTCCCCTAATCTCGGTTTTAGGAGAAATGGAGTTGGCCGGTATTAAAATTGACTCCAAGACACTCCTGAAACTCTCAAAAAAATACCAAGAGAAAATCGTCAAACTACAAGCAACCATAAAAAAATATGCCGGCCGAGATTTAAACATTAACTCACCGGCCCAACTTCAAGAGATATTATTTGAGAAATTAAAACTCCAGGAAAAAATTGAAGATTCGCGCGAATTAAAAAAAATGAAGAGCGGTGGTTTTTCTACTTCAGCCATCGAATTGGAAAAGCTTCGCGATACTCATCCGATTGTGAACGCTGTTTTTGAATATCGCGAGCTGACGAAGCTTAAAAATACTTATGTCGATGTCTTACCCAATCTGGTAAACAAAACAACCGGTCGCGTGCATACCAGTTATAATCAAGCCATTACTCAAACTGGCCGACTTTCTTCTTCTGAACCAAATCTACAAAATATTCCAATTCGCACCGACGCCGGCAAAGAAATCAGACAAGCTTTTGTAGCTGAACCTGGCAAATTATTATTGGGGGCTGATTACTCACAAATTGAACTTAGAATTGTCGCCCATATTGCCAAAGCTAAAAATATGATTGAGGTTTTTAAAGCCGGACGCGACATTCACACCGAAACCGCTGCCAAGGTTTTTAAGGTAGCCGAAAATAAAGTTACATCCAAGATGCGGCGAGTCGCTAAAATAATTAACTTCGGCATCCTTTACGGCGTTTCCCCGCACGGTTTAAAGCAACAAACCGGTCTTTCCCGTGAAGAAAGTAAAGAACTGATTGATCGCTATTTTGAGCTGAATCCCGAAATTCAGACTTACAGTCAACAAATGATGGCTCAAGCCAAAGAGCTAGGCTATGTCGAAACTATTTTTGGTCGCCGCCGCTTTTTGCCGGAAATTAAATCGGCTAATTTTGCCGTTCGCGGCGCCGCCGAAAGAATGGCTATTAATATGCCGGTTCAAGGCACGGCCGCCGACCTAATTAAATTGGCGATGATTGATATCGCAAAAGAATTACCACATGTGAGTCCAGGAACAAAAATGCTTCTGCAGGTTCATGATGAATTGGTTTTTGAAGTCCCGGAATCGGATGTCAAAAAAGTTGCTGATTTTGTGAAAGAAAAAATGGAAAAAGTGGTTAATCTTTCTGTCCCCGTTGAAGTTGCTGTTTCTTGGGGAAGGAATTGGGGCACAGCAAAAGCTTAGGTAGCCCTTCAAAAATCTCAGGGTGGGCTTTTGGCCCAGAAAGAAGCTAAATAGCCCCAAAGATACTATAAAACGCCCTTGAGACGTGCTAAAATTTTCTTGATATGGCAAAACATAGAAAACCAGGACGGCCTAGAGGCTCCAAAAATAAAGGCCCAACCGGCGAAAAAGTCGGCCTAAAGAGTTATTTTAAGCCGGATTTTGACACCAAAGTCATCCGTGAAATTCTTGG
>CAYZJN010000073.1:0-3187 GCA_964479115.1 uncultured Candidatus Saccharibacteria bacterium
TCAGGCGGCAAAGATTCTAGAAATTGTTCGATTGGAAAAAATAATTGCCGAAGATAAGGAAAACTTCATTTTGCTTTCCTCCCATTATCTCAGGACACCGCTCACGATTATTCGCGGTGGATTTGATTTGACCAAGGCCAAAGAGGCCATAAAAAATAAACTTTCGGAAGCTATTGAGAGCCTGGATGCGGAAATTCAACGGATTTTGAAATCAATTGAACATAATAAATATTTGGCCCACATCGTCAAGCCGGATATTAAAAAAGTAAAAATAAAAGTTTATGCCACACTTTTAATTTGGCTGCCGATTGTGTTGATTGCAGGTTTGGCTGTTTTGGCAAACTATCTTTTCATAAATCTCGAGGTTATTAAACCGGCAACTATCAATTTAATCATCCAGTTTATTGTCTTTGCAATTGTAGCCCAATTTGCCTACTCAATTATTCGAAGACACTACACGGAAAAAGAAAACATTGAGAACCTGGAAAAGACTATGAAATACGAAGAGGAAATGGATAAGGCGCGTAACTTATTCATCGAGCAAACTACTGAGAGTCTTTCAAAAGATCTGGAAAAGATATCAGCCGCCTCCAAGAATATTGACGATGCCGGTACCGAAGCCCTTACCGAAGGACAAGCACGTTTGAAAAACATTTTAAAAAATCTGCTGCTTCTTAGGGAAGTTAAAGCTGGCTCCAAAGTCAAGGACCGCAAAGTTCTTGTGGCCGTTTCGGTTTTAACTAAGATATTAAAATCAAAAGCCGATTTAATCAAAAGCAAGAATATTCAAATCGAAAAATCGGGCGTGCTTGGGACAATCCGACAAAACGAAGAGCTTGTGAATTTCGTGCTCTCGACTGTTATTGATAACGCAATCAAATTCAGTAAAGAAAACGGCAAGGTCCGAATCAACTACACTGGCCAAAGGGGCTTGGCAAAGTTTACAATTACGGATAACGGCCCCGGTATCAGTAAAGATGGTATGATGCACCTTTTTAAACCGTTTACTCGAACCACTACAGCGATGGATTTTAATTATGAAGGCTTTGGGTTTTCGCTTTTCCTGGCGAAAATTATCACAGAACATTTAGGCGGTGATATTCAGATTCAATCACAAGAAGGAAGGGGTACATCCGTTACGGTAATTTTTGAAATGTAATCTTTAAAAATAGTTTTGTTTACTTCAGATTCACAAATATATAAAATATACATAAAACGGAGGGGGATGAAAAACTCAGAAATCAGAAAGCACTATTTTATGGAGACGTATGTTATTATTGCGCCGAAACGCAATCGTCGTCCTCATGGTGTAATAAAAAAACCGGAAACAGAACAAGGCTCATGCTATTTCTGCCAACCTGGGATTGATGACCCCAAAAAACATACCGAAGTTTATCGCCATCCATCCAGAGGTAAAAACTGGCAGATAAAATCAATCCTGAATGATTTTCCGGCTCTTTCACAAGATAATCTTAAAGCCTATGGCTATCAGGAGGTGATTATTGAAACGCCGCAGCACGGCATTGAAATCCACGAACTATCCCTGGAGCAAATTGTGAATGTTTTTGACGCTTATATCGACCGCTATCTTTTTGCTTCAAAATTAAAGGGTATATGCTACACAATTTTATTTAAAAATGAAGGGGGCAAAGCGGGTGCTTCTATCCAACACGCTCATTCTCAGTTAATAGCTGTGCCGATGCTGCCGCCAAGACTTGAGCAAGAGGCAGCTGCAATGGATGATTATATGAGGATACATAGCTCTTGTCCTTATTGCGACATTATTAAAAGCGAAGCTAAAAGTCCACGGGTTATTTGGGAAGATGAACATCTTTTTGTACTTGCACCTTATGCTTCGGAATCACCCTATGGTGCTTGGTTCATACCCAAAAGACATATTCACTCAATTGAGTACCTGCAAGAAAACGAAAAAATGTCTTTCGCAAGGGCTTTGAAGGCAACACTCGCAAGACTTGACGAGATTGACGTTCCTTATAATTACTTTTTTCAAAATTCTTTGGATGTTGAAGCGCATCATATGATTCTTAAGCTATCACCGCGACCCAACGTATGGGCAGGTTTCGAACTTGGAACCGGCATTATAATTAATCCGGTTCCGCCAGAAGAAGCGGCTGAATTTTACAAAGGTAAAAGAGAAGCATAAAAAAACACCCCTCGAAGTGAGGGGTGTTTTTATGCTTTTTATTTTTGTTATTTGGGCAAATTCTTGCGGAATCTATCGACAACCTCTTTAGCAGCACCTTGTCCGCCTAAACCGAAAGCCAAACCACCGGCAATCGCAAGCATTGCGACAAAACCAGTTACGATTTGACTAATGATGGTTACAGCGATACCTAATTGTGTCAAGGCAGCTAAAACTGCGATAACAACAACTGTCCAGCGAGCAAAATCAGCTGCAAAAGCAGCGGTTTTTGCACCGATGGTGTGAGTGGTGGACTCGATTACTCGAGCCAAGAGATCAGCCAAGACTGTCCCAACAACCAAGATAATAACGGCGACTAAAACGTTTGGCAGATAAGAAACAATGCCGGCAACAAGTTCGGTAAAGACAGCTAGGTCTAAGATTTCGAGAGCGGGGAGCAAGAAGATGATGACGATAACCCACTTCAAAAGATCACCGAACAAGTTTACCAAGTCAAGTTGACCTGGGAAAACTTTATTCAAGCCGACTGCATCTGTATAGGGTTTTAGTTTGATTAGCTTTAAGCCTTTAACAACGAGTGTTTTAACGGCCCAAGCTACTAAAACGCCGACCAAAACGACGACGACTGCCCAGAACACTCTTGGTAAATACTCAAGAACGCTTCGGGTTGCGTCTGTCACCGTAACAACTGTTACGTCAGCAGCATCTGTTGGTGTCATTCTTTCACCTCCTTTCCTAAAAAATTTGGAGCCGGCCTTTGGTCTTTTGACCCACCCTCCAGGAAAGGCCCCCTTAGATAGATATTAGCAAATACAGATTCCATTGACAACATTTACTATAAAAAATTGGTTATTTGAATGATGTTTTTACCTTGCATAGGCAGTATATTAGCATCATCGAGGTATAAAAGATGTTTGCTAATGTTGTTTCATGGATAATACTGGGGCTGGTGGCCGGCTTTTTGATTAACGGTTTACCTCCCTTTCGAAAACATTACACAATCGGTACGATTGGAGCGGGCAT
>CAYZJN010000074.1:0-3135 GCA_964479115.1 uncultured Candidatus Saccharibacteria bacterium
GTTTTTTTCACCGGCCATCTCAATCGGTTCTGTGATGTGGCTATTTTCAAATTCACTCATTTTATCGCCTCGTGCCCGATGAACGGGTGTTCATTAGTTTAAGTGCTGCTTTGATTTTTTCATCAGTGTTGGAAAGCTCCTCCGGCAATTTTGAAATAGCCTCTGCTGCTTCAGCCTTAGAAAATCCCAGCGCGAGTAGCGCATCAAGCGTTTCTTCTCCTTCAATCGAGAAAATTTGTGAACCGGCAGAAATATTACCCAGTTTTCCCTTGAGTTCCACTACGGCTTTTTCAGCTGTTTTACGCCCAACTCCGGAAACCGAAGAGAGCATTGTCGGATCGCCTCTAGAAATTGACTCACTGATTTTAGCAAGTGGAGCCGCGGAAATTATTGCCAGTGCGACTTTTGGACCGATGCCGGAAACAGAAAGCAGCAATTTGAAAAATTCCAGGGATTCCTTATCCGAAAACCCGAAAAGCGCCAAAATGTCTTCCCGCACATGAGTGTATATCCAAAGCTCAACTTCTTCATCTTTTTTGATCTTTGAAAGTACGCTGGCTGGTAAATTTACATCATACCCAACCTGTCCGACCAGAACCGTTGCCGAACTAAGGCTTTTTTCGATTATTTTTCCGCGAAGATAACCAATCATACCCGCTATTTTACGCGGAAGTTAAATTTATTAAAAGTAGACAAGTAAAACTAACAATTTTTTAAAAAATCTTTATAAGTCTGAGCGTGGCAAAGTGCAATCGCCAGTGCGTCGGCCGCATCATCCGGTTTGGGAATTTCAGCTAGTCCCAAAATTGTTTTCACCATTTGTTGAATTTGTTTTTTATCAGCCTTGCCATAACCCGTGAGAGCCATTTTAACTTCAAGCGGTGTATATTCAAAAATCGAAATGTTCTTTTTTTTACCCGAGAGCAATATTACTCCCCTAGCCTGGCTGACTGAAATCGCTGTTTTTGCGTTGGTTGCAAAAAATAATTCTTCAACCGCCAAGTGGTCTGGTTGGTACTTTTCAATAATTTCAGTTAATTCTTCAAAAATCGTTTCCAGACGATCATGTAGGGCTGTTTTAGCCGGTGTCAGAATACAACCGTAGTCAATCATCGAAAATTTCTGGCCTTCTTTTTTGATTAAACCAAAACCGGTTGTTGCCGTTCCTGGGTCAATCCCCAAAATAATCATTCGATTTCCTCTAAAATTTCCTCAGGAATATCAAAATTGGAATGTACTGCCGCTACATCATCCAAATCTTCCAGTGTGTCCATTAATCTAAGAATACTTGAGGCTTTGTCTTTATCTTTAACACTGACTTCGGTTTTGGCGATAAAGGCAAGGTTGGTGTCGGCCAATTTCAAACCGGCAGCTTCCAGCGCGTCCCTTACCTTAGCCAATTCTGTTGGTTTAGTGTAAACGATTACTGCACTATCTTCTTCCTCAAAGTCATCCGCCCCTGAATCAATTATGGTCAGCTCTAAATCTTCTTTATTTTTGGATTGCTCAGCCAGATTCAAGGTAATTTGGCCTCTTTTTTCGAATAAATAAGCAACCGAGCCGGCATTAGCTAAACTCCCGCCGTATTTAGTAAAAGCCGAGCGGATTTCCGAGACAGTTCGATTCTTGTTATCGGAAGCAGTTTCTACCAAAACGGCGATACCTGACGGTCCATAACCTTCATAAGTGAATTCTTCAATTCTGGCCCCACCAGCTTCACCCGTGCCTCTTTTAATCGCGCGGTCGATGTTAGCAGTGGGCATATTTATAGCTTTGGCTTTTTCAATCGCCAACCTCAGTGAAAAATTCATTTTAGGATCACTGCCGGCTTGGCGCACCGCCAGAGCAATCATGTTGGCAACTTGAGTAAAAGCTTTGCCTTTTTTGGCATCAACAATTGCTTTTTTATGTTTTATTCCGGCCCATTTTGAATGTCCTGACATATAACTTGCTCCGATTAAAAAAACTAAAATTTTAAATTTGTCGCTTAAATTATAGCACAGCAAAGTGAAGCGGCGCACCGCTCACCGCTGGGGTTACCAGTGCCAAGCCCGGATCGTGCCGGGTACATTAGCTAATTTCCTCACGGGTTCTCCGGTGTCGGAAATCGGTGATTGGTGCGCCTTTTAGCCCAAGTATCGGGCTAGTTGGGAGAGAGCGATAGTATGGCTGCCGGCATGCTGTCATAAATGGCAGCGATGCCGCTGAGGTGCGGTAACGCTTCTTCCATCAGTTGGTTGATGGCTTCAGGGGCTCCGCAGATTGTGTATAGTCCACCACCTTCATGCTGAGCTGCACAATCTCCGCCGGTTCGAGCCGCTAATTCGTCCGCCAGATATGCTGGCAGACCGGGAAGATAAACAACTCTTGTTACGCTATCCTTCTGCATTCCCCTCATCCCCTTCGTGGTTCATGACCTTTCGGCCAACGGTTGATTGGTCGGCGTGGTTTGATATTATCTCCCCACACCGTTGTAAACAAAAAACCTTCGTTTTTTGAAGGTTTGTTTTGAATCTGATTTAGTTGTTATTAATTATCAAAACAAACCTATACCCTTAGGACGACGAGAAGCGGTAAAATATAGCTTGTTTTAATCATGGCCAAATTATAGATAAAAAACGACTTTTTTTCAAGCAAAACCGTGGCTTTAAAGCATAAATTAAGCTATAATCCAAAAGCTTTTCTGCTAAAATCAAATAAATGTCACTAGAAAAAATCAGAAATTTTTGCATTATCGCTCACATCGATCACGGCAAATCAACGCTCGCGGATCGTTTTTTAGAATTGACCGGAACTGTCGCAAAAAGAGAGATGAAAGAACAGCTTTTGGATACTATGGATTTGGAACGCGAGCGCGGTATTACCATCAAACTCCAACCGGCCCGAATGATTTACAAAGACTATGTTTTAAATTTAATTGATACCCCCGGTCACGTCGATTTTGCTTACGAGGTTTCCCGATCGCTTGCGGCAGTTGAAGGCGCCCTACTCGTGGTTGACGCCTCGCAGGGCATTGAAGCTCAAACTCTGTCGACTTTGTATGCCGCTATTGAGGCTGGGTTAAAAATTATACCTATTGTTAACAAAATTGACCTACCCCATGCTGATCCGGAAAAAGTTGAAACAGAAATCATT
>CAYZJN010000075.1:0-2978 GCA_964479115.1 uncultured Candidatus Saccharibacteria bacterium
GATATTCTAGGATTGCCTTAATGCGGCGAACACCGGCGCTTGATGGTTCTTCTTTGGTAAAACTAAGAGCCTAATAAGTTTAAATTTATCTTATCTCATCAACCATTTTAGGCAGCTTGTACAACCTTGTCACCTAACTTCGTACCTCTTAATATTTTTAGCGCCTCCGTATATTCTCTATAATCAAGATCTTCCGTAACCTTAATTTCTTCGATGTGCTCGCTGTCAAAAGGAATTCCTCCTAAAATATGTGCTTCTAAATATGTGTGCACCCCAGTAGTTACCTCTTCCCCACCAAAACTGACCTCACTTGCAATAATAAGGTTCTGCAACGCCTTAGAAATAACTGCGTGTTCAAAAATAAGCTGTCTCTCCATTGCAGAACGAACCATTTGTTCTTCGGTTTTCTCTTCTGATTTTTTCTTTGTTTTTTCCGCCGAAATCCCAGTAGTCCCTGTTATGGGAAGCGAGTCTCCTTCAGAAAAGCAGATAAGCGGGAAAGCTTCAGGATTTATTTTAATGCTGACCCCACCATAAGTAGTGTGACCTTCTACTTCTCCCAGCTCTGTAACTCCATAAACAATGTCTTTTCCTTCATAACCAAGCGCTTTTTCAATAGCCTTCCTATTCTCAATATAGGGAACTATCTCTCCTGTTCCTGAAAATTGATCTTTCCAACCAGCAGATTCCCTCTTTAGGGTAATGGCATCTTTAAGCTCTCCTCCAGCTAATGAAGTAATTCCAACAGCTTTTCCTTTTTCAATTATCCTTTTTAGCGTATCCACAGAACAGTTATAGTAAATACCGTAATTTTCCTTTATCCTTTTGACCTCCTCTGTAAGCAGTGCTGTTAATTCTTCCGGATTTGTTCTAAAGATGAACTCTTCCCCTACGTTAGTGTTAGGATTGAGTGCCTCTGAATATTCGGAATTTTCATCAAATGCCTGGGGACCAATAAGTTTATCTTTTAACTCCATTATTCTATTTATCTTCTTAGTAAGTGCCCCAACCTTTTCTTCATCGACTGGTTCTAGAGAATGCATGGGTGCCGCCTTTTCTATTTCCTTGAGTAATCTTATAAATTCCGTCTCAACGACATTAATAATGCCTCCCTCTAATTGAATAAGATTTTCGAATTCAGAAAAATTTTCGGTTGCCGTTAGCTCTTCAAATCTTTGCCTTTGGGCTTTCTCTCTTTTTAGTTCAAAGGATTCTCTAGCTCCCTTTGTATCAGTGACCCCTTCAACTGTCATTTTTTTATAGAAAATTTTCAAGGTTTCCCTAATATTTTCAAAAGAACGACTATGAATAGCAACCTCTTCTGCTGACTTGCCCTCTCTTACAAGTTCGTCTAATTTTTTAGCTCTATCTTCCTCGGTTAGTCCAAGTTCCCTAAAGACTGTATTTTCAAGATAGTGCTCCAGCCTCTCCAGTGAAGTAGATTCTGCAGCTTCCGTTTTATCATCAATCAGTTCATGAGCCTCTTGATAATCAACCGCTTCGCCTGATGCGATTTTGCCCTCTAGCACGTCGGCTTCTGCCATTGCTTCTTCTGGTGTATATCTCTCCATTATTTATCCTAGGATTGCCTTAATGCGTCGCACACCGGCCGATGAAGATTCTTCTTTTTTAATCTTAAAGCTCCCTAATTCTGAGGTATTTTGAACATGCGGACCACCGCAAATTTCTCTCGAGATTTCGCCGATTGAATAGACTTTAACTTTATCGCCATACTTGGCCGTAAATTCCCCTTCGGCACCGGCTTTTTTGGCCTCTTCCACACTCATTTCTGCCATTGTTACAGGAAGACTGGACTTGATTGCATTGTTTACAAAATCTTCGACGCTTTTCTTTTCTTCATCGGTCATTTTTTCATCATGAGAAAAGTCAAAACGCAAGCGCTCGGCGGTGATATTCGCACCTTTTTGATGAACGTTTTCACCCAAGACTGAACGCAGTGCAGAAAGTAGCAAATGCGCGGCCGTATGATATTTAATGACTTGCGGATCGTCTTTGTTTTCGAGTCCTCCGGCAAATTTCTTTTCCATTCCGCCACGGGAAACTTCCTGATGCTTAGCAAATTCAGATTCAAAACCTGCTTGGTCGACCTCATAGCCTCTTTTATCTGCTTCCTCCACTATCATTTCAAAAGGAAAGCCGTAGGTCGCGAACAATCTAAAAGCCTCAACGCCAGAGATATTAAGTTTACTATACCCTTCTCCAAATGCAGTTTGTCCAAAACCCCCGGGGATTCTTAGTTTTTCAAATTCTTTTAAGCCTTCCGCAAGAGTTTTAATAAATTTATTTTCTTCAGTATCCAACTCTGAAATAATTTTTGCCTTTTCGGTTTTAAGATTTTGGTAATTGGATTGATAAATTTCAATGATTTTTTCGGCGATTTTCGAACACTTAAATTGTTCATTTTTTGAACTTAATTTGGCATATCTGACAGCGCGACGTATCAGACGACGTAAGACATAACCGCGGTCCAGATTTGAAGGCCTCACCCCATCAGCCAGCAAAAAAGTGGCAGTTTTAAGATGATCGGAAATTATGCGTATCGATTTCTTATTATCTGCGCCCAACTCTTGGACATATTTAACTATTTGGGAAATTTCATCAGTTTCAAAGACACTCTCAACCTTATTAATTGTTGCGGCAATACGTTCCAAACCGGCGCCTGTGTCCACGCCTTTCTGAGCCAATGGCAAAAGCACGCCGTCGGGCCTGCCCGAATTGACATCAGTCGAGGCGAGTTGCATATAGAATTCATTAAAAACCAAGTTCCAAATCTCGACATCATCAACATAAATTTCAGTTGTCGGCCCGCATGGGCCTTCGTTGCCGGTCGGTCCCCAAAAATTATCTTCTCTGCCAAATTCACGAATATCGGTTATCCCCAGCGATTTCCAAATCCGTTCGCTATCATCATCTCTGGGCACTTCACTATCGCCCTCAAAAATCGAAACCCAAATACG
>CAYZJN010000076.1:0-2923 GCA_964479115.1 uncultured Candidatus Saccharibacteria bacterium
GGGTCACGCCGAATTCCTGTCCGGTTTCTTCCAGAGTGTGAGCGCGCCCGTCATCCAAACCGAAACGCATGCGAAGGATTTTCTGTTCGCGTGGAGTCAGGAGGTTCAAGACATCGCCAATATGTTCCTTTAGGAGTTGGTAAGTGGCGGCTTCAACCGGAGTTTGTGAATCAGAATCCTCAATAAAGTCAGCCAACACAGAATCTTCTTCCTCGCCAACGGGCGATTCCAACGGGATAGTGTCTTGCGAAATCTTAATCATGTTGTTAACTTTTTCGACGTCAATACCCATTTCAGCCGCAATTTCTTCCGGCAATGGTTCGCGACCCAGTTCCTGCACTAATTGTCTTTGAGCGCGAATCATTTTGTTGATTGATTCTACCATGTGGACCGGAATTCTGATTGTGCGGGATTGGTCGGCGATGGCGCGAGTAATAGCTTGACGAATCCACCAAGTGGCATAAGTAGAAAATTTATAGCCACGAGTGTAATCGAATTTTTCAACAGCACGGAGCAACCCTGTATTGCCTTCTTCTATCAAGTCCAAAAGATCCAAGCCGCGACCAATATAGCGTTTGGCGATGGAAACCACCAAGCGAAGGTTAGCTTCAGCCAAATCCTTTTTGGCTTTTTTGTCTCCTTTGCCAATTTTTTTAGCCAACTCGACTTCACGATCGTGGTCGATTAAAGGGATTTTACCAATCTCGCGTAAATACATGCGAACTGAATCATCAGCCAAATCGCCGATTTCTTGACTTTGGGTGTTTTCGGCTACATCACTCTCTTCTTCATTGCCGTCACCCCAAATCATTTTTTCGCGATTATCGGTGACTTCGATCCCCTGATCCAATAAAATCGCATAAATTTCATCAAGCTTTTCAACGTTGTCTTCAACGTCAGGTACGGCTGCAAGCACTTCTTCCTGCGAAACAAAGCCTTGCTCCTTACCTTTTTTTAGTAAATTTTCAATTTCCTTTTCGTATTCTTCTGCCATCTATTTCTGGTCTCCAAACTTAAGCCACATCAAAAAATGGCTTAGCTTATTAATTTTTCTTCCTCAATGAGCTCCTGCAGCGCGGCAAGCACTTTATTTGCTCCGGCCGTATCTTTGGCCTTTTCAAAATCGGCGACTTTGGAAATAAGGATTTGTTTTTTTGTATCTAAAGATAATTTCTTAATTCTTTTGACCCCAAAATAAATTTCTTCAGCCTTTTGTTCTTCGTCAAAATCTTCGAAGTTTGCTTCGGCCGAGAGCATCAAAAGATTAAATTCTTCTTTTTCCTCTTTTTTTAAAGAGGCTAAAAATTCCTTTTCCGAAAAATCACCCTTTTTCAAATAATATTTTAACACCTTTTCGTAGTTTTTACCCGTCTGTTCGTTCGAAAAATCGCTCGGTTCAAGCATGGTAGAGGCAAAATCGAGATAGTGCGGAAAAACGAGCAACAGTCCCAAAACGTTTTTTTCCAATTCCGGTTGTTTATTTTCCATATGAAATTCTTTGCTACGGGAAGCAGTTCGCTCTTGAGCCGACTGCCCGACTTTGGCTAAAGCGGCGGTAATGCTGCCTTGGTCAACCTGTAGTTTTTCAGCCAACTGTTTAACGTAACTAGCACGCTCGATTTCATCGGGGATTCTCTTCAAAACCGGCAAGAGCTCGGCGGCAATTTTTTTACGACCGATTGGGTCGGTTTTTTTGAAGCGGGCAAAGGCCGTATCGAAAAGATAGTCTATAACATATACGGCATTTTTAACGGCATTCTTCCATGTTTCGGGATTTTCACCCGCGGCGTCGGCGGGATCCTTACCCGAAGGGATCATAATCACCTTTATGTTGAAGCCGAGATTCCAGGCCAGTTCAATGGCTCTGCGGGTGGCTTCCGAGCCGGCAAAATCAATATCAAAAGCCAATTTAAGATTTTTAGTCAGTCTCGCGATTAATCTTAATTGATTTTCAGTGAGTGCAGTGCCTCCAGAGGCCACTACGTTTTTAACCCCGGCTTGACGAGAGCCAATGACGTCCATCATGCCCTCTACCACGATAGCATTATCGGCTTTGCGGATGGATTCTTTGGCCAGGTCAATCCCATAAAGAATATCCGACTTATGATAGATTTCGGTTTCGGCAGTGTTAATGTATTTTGGCAGTGAATCATCCAAAACTCGAGCTGAAAAACCGATGGTGCGGCCGGAAATATCACGAATTGGAAACATCAAGCGGCCCCAGAAAAAATCTCGCCATTCGCCTGATTTCTCGGCGGCAAGGCCCGCTTTAGCTAAATCGGTGGTACTCAAATTATGTTTTTTGAGTTCACCTTGAAGCACAGCTTTTTGAATTGGCGCATAGCCCAAGCCAAATTCTTCGATGGTTTTAGCGGAGAGTTTACGCGTTTTAATTAAATAATCACGGGCCTTTTTGCCTTCGTCAGTCATTAAAGCATCATGATAAAAACCAGCGGCAAGTTCATTGGCGGAATAGGAACTGGCTTTGGCCTCGGACCTTTCAAAGCTTTTGCGTTCAATTTTGACGCCGGCTTTTTGAGCCAATGTCTCAACTGCTTCCGGAAATGTTAGACCATCCACTTTCATGGCAAAAGAAAAAACATCACCACCTTCGTTGCAGGCGCCAAAGCAATGCCACATTTGGCGCTCGGGCGAAACAACAAAAGACGGAGTTTTTTCATTATGAAAAGGACAACAGGCTTTGAAATTACGGCCGGTTTGTTTAAGTTGAACATAGCCCCCGATATATTCAACAATATCGATTTTCGATTTTATTTCTTCGAGTTCGTTCATTTATTATATCTACCCTTTTTCCTTCAAAATTTTTAGACACTGAACCATAAAATTTTTCTTATCCTCAATATTTAATGTCCCAGTTATTTCTTTTGCTATTTCTTTGACCTCAAATGTATCTAAAAATAAT
>CAYZJN010000077.1:0-2879 GCA_964479115.1 uncultured Candidatus Saccharibacteria bacterium
TGACCAGTTCCAGATCTGTATCCGTAAGCGGCGAGCCGCCTCTTTCAAAGTGACCTTGCACTAAACTTCCTGCAATTGGTTTTTTCTGAGTAACAACTTCCGGAAGAACAAACGTACCATTTGGTGCGAAAGTAAAATAACCACCCTTCGCTTTTAGTTCAGCATTGTATTTTGCTTTCGCAGCTGGATTTAGTCTTACTTCTACAATCGCCTGGTAATCATGCGGCTTATGGAACATTGGTAAATGCGAGATATAAAAAGTATCGCCGGAACCAAAAAAAATGAATATCTTTTGAGTTTTATGACACCACCGCTCCCAAGCGTTAAATCCGTGACTCCGGCAACCGGAACCGAAGGAATATTACCCGGTCAAGAAATTGTCATCGAAACCGATTTCCCACATAAAGACACGGCCCGTTTGGAATTTAGATTTCAACCCGAAGCTCAATTTGACATCAAAAAAGAAGACGACACAATTTATAAACTGACCGCCAAGGATGGTTTCAAAAAAAGCACTGTTTATAGCTTGGATGTTAATCGAATCCCGGTCAGCCGAAATTTTGAGACTGGCGAACTGAAAGATATCGGTGAGGCAGTTCTAATTTCACAAAGCAATTTTCGAACCTTGGAGGCGCCTGGTGTGGCCGATTATGGGCCGAAGGGTTCGGGAATCATGGTTGATAGCTCTGTTTGGATTGAATTTAAACAGGATATGAACCGAACTGCTACCGAAGCAGCTTTTGGCTTTTCGCCTGCCGTTTCTGGCAGTAAATCATGGGAGTCTAACCGTAAATTAGTTTTTAAACCATCGAGTCTGACCAAAAATACTACCTATAACATTTCTGTTTCAAAAGATGCCAAAGCAATTGACGACTCACCTTTTGAAGATGCTTTTGGCTTTAATTTTACGACCATCGGGCACGTAGCTGTTTCGTCTTTTTCGCCCGGCAACAATGCTGGTGGAGTTGCTTTGAGCGCTAAAGTTTCTGTTACCTTTAATCAGGCAGTTGATCACGCATCGGCCGAAAGTAAATTTGCCATTTCCCCAAATCCGGGTGGCAGCTTTAGCTGGTCTGGGAACACACTTTATTTTAATCACAGCAATTTTAGTTATTATACCCGCTACACCGTGAGTGTCGGCGCCGGTATTAAAACCGTTTACGGGCTTGATTCGGTGCAGAGCTTCGGTGCTGCCTTTACCACTCAGCAACAATCAGTGATGCTTAGCGTTCCTTCATATCACCAAGCGCACATGTATTCCTGCATGGCATCGGCTGCCAGAAGCGCTCTCGCCTACCGCGGCGCTTATGTCAGTGAAGATACAATCCTTTCTTTGATTGGCTACGATTACACGCCCTTTTCGGGTACTTGGGGTGATCCAAATGCCGTCTGGGGCAACCCCTATTCCGGCGTGGTCGGCAATGTTGACGGCAAATCCGGTGGAGTCACTTGGGGCTATGGTGCCTACTGGACGCCAACTTCAAAAGCCATCAGCAACTACCGCTCGAATGAAGTAAAAACCGGCTGGAACGTTTCCGGTATTGCCCAAGAAATTGCCAACGGAAATCCGGTGATTGTTTGGTGGGTCAACGGCGTTTGGCCGGCTTATGAAGTATATTGGAAAACATCCGGCGGAACCTCTATTCGGGGTGTCAATTCAATGCATGTTCAGGTGGTGAAGGGATTCACCGGGACAATCGAAAATCCAACTTCTTTTACCGTAACTGACTCCGGCTATGGTTACCCCTCGCGGACATATGACGTAAATACCTTCAAAGCCAAGTGGGGCTGGTTCGGTAATTCCGGTATTATTGTCCGTTAATTTTTAGGTAAATAAGCAAATCAAGCTTGGGGTATTCCCCCACTACCCAATAGTTTTTAATAAGATAATCACCAATTTCTTTAGCATAAACGTATTGTTGATCTTTGGGCCAAAGCACGACAACACTTTCATTATTTTTTAAATTATCGAGCGCCTTTCGCCGCGCCGATTCCGGCTCGTTTACCTCAGTCAGATACAAAAACTTGTTTAGCGGTTGCAGGTCGGTCAAAAAATAAAAACCGGTGTAGCGATTTTCGGCAAGTAAAGACCGACCGCGGTAATCTTTTAATCTTGCGATAATTTCGTTTTGTTCGGCCAGTTTAGGACGATTTAGATTGGCGGTGACCCATTCAAACCAAAGCAGATTTTGCCAAAGAGAGACGACCGTTAAAACATAGATTACTATCAAAAGAAAAATTTTATCTTTTTTAGTCAAAAAATCAATTAATAATATGAATCCGCATCCGGATAACACTGCCATAAGCGGCAAAATCTGCAGCCAATAGTGCGGATAATGACGCACAAAAAATGTGGAGGCTGTTAAAAGAATTGAAAGCAGAAGCAGCCATTTTCCGGCCGGTAATTTCTTAAAACGCCACAGAGCCAAAAATATACCAAAGCACAGCCACCAAACGCGGACAAAAGTTTCCTGCCACAACTTAAACACCGTGCCCAACGGTTCGGCGGGATAGCCATGAAAGTTAGCCACAAAAGCCTGCCCCCAAAATTCAAACAAAATTCCCTTGTTCCAAAGATATAAAACCGTCACCAAAATTGGTGCAACAAAACCGATGGTAAAAAACACTGTCTCGCGAAACTTTTTTTGCCAGAGAAAATAAATCAAAAACGATAGTAATCCAAAGATAGCTGTTTGTTTGAACAAAAAAGCAACACCCAAAGCCATACCGGCAGCGAAAATTGCCTTTTTTTGCGGAAAAGATAAAACCAGCCAAATCGAAAGTATGGTGAATAATCCCAAAAACGGTCCAGCCGAAAGATAATTGCCTTCAAAAAAAACCAAGGCACAAAGGAAAAAAATCGCTGCAAATTTACCACT
>CAYZJN010000078.1:0-2807 GCA_964479115.1 uncultured Candidatus Saccharibacteria bacterium
AAATTCAAATTAAATTTCCTTTCCTTCGCTTATTTATCTTACTTTAGTTTTAAATTTTAAAAAACTTTTAATTTTCCGCAATCGGACCGAAATGTTCTTTGGCGAGAAGTCTGCTTCGGCGGATTTTTTCAGCCAAGCGAAAAAGAAAGCCGAAAAAGCAAGCCACAAGATACCAAACTGAGTAACAGACTAAAAAAGAAAGAATCTGGGGCACAGAAGCGTTGAAATCGGCCGACCCAACGCCGATTTGACGGCCAAATGAATATTCCTCTAGGGCTATACTTCGGGCTGATTCTAAAGAATCAGCACCCCAAAATAAACTCAGCCAAATAATTAAAAAGGCGCCCGAAGAAAGAAGCAAGGCCGGTAAGTGTTTTTGGTAGTTGATTTTTCGATTTCTTAATAGATGAGCAAAATCTTCTTTTGATTGATTCGCATACTTTGATTTGACTTTCTGGTTATGGAAAAAGATTAGTGTTGATTCAGTCGCAAGCAACAACAGAAAAATTGCTAAGGCAACAGAAATCCAAACAAGTCCCAGCGAGACCGCCTTTGTGACCGTGCTCCCCCAATCAATTGCATTTGCAGAAACACTCAGGTACCCACGGAGAGTTTTCAAAACCCCCTCATTATATTGAGAATAACTGTAAAAATACTGCCAACCAAGCAGCAAAATACTTAAAAACACCAAAGAAAATCTCGGTTTTATAAAATCGACTATATTTTTCATTTTTTTCCTTGAATCACAATCGCACAATCAGGACAATTTTGCTCACAAGTATGACAAGCAATACATCTTTTAATCTCACATTTTACTACCGGCATACCCAAATATTCGTTCTGTGTTGTGTCAAAGGAAAGACATTTAACCGGACACTTTTCGATGCAAAGCCCGCAGGATTTGCAGACATCCGGCGAAATTGACCACTCTAGGCCTTTTTCGGTATAAGTTATTTTACTAAAATTTTTTGTCGCCATTTTTGTTCTTCCTTTAGGCTGTTAACCGTATCAAAACCATACTCAAGAGCTTTTAAATTGAAATGCTTCATTTGAGGTTCTTTCTTAATTTTTTCGGCAAAAAAAGTCAGTAATTCTTTTTCGACCTTCTTGATTTTTAAACTCTTCAATTCTGCCACAAGTGCGCCCAGAAGAATTATATTGAAAACCCGGGGCACTAAGTGCCCTTTAGCATAATGAGAAGCCGGCAGAGCCACTTTTTCGACCCGAAGGTGTTCCAGCAATTTTTCAGGCACCAGGCTGTTATCAAAAATAACCACTGTGTCTTTTTTAAGATAGGTTTCAATCCTTTTGACCGCTCGCGGTGCAAACAGCACCAAAAGGTCGGCCTTGGGAAATTTGGGGAACGAAATTTCCTCGGAAGAAATTTGAATAAAAGCCAGTGAAACGCCGCCGCGTTGTTCAACACCGAAATTCGGTAAAAAAGAAACATTCATACCCTGCTCAAAAGCCGCCCCAGTCAAAATATGCGCCAGCGCCTGAATTCCTTGACCACCTTCTCCGGCAATAATAATTCGCTTAAGCTTCATCGGTTAAAACTCCAACCGGGAAAATCTTTTCCAGCTCTTTTAAATATTCAATGCAACCGTTCGCGTCTTTTTTCCAGTTGACCTGACACCACGACAAAATTTCAACAAAAGAAAAGGCGTTATTTTTGTTTTGATTTTCTAGTGCCCGCATTAGGTAATTTTCAAGTTGAGGCAGATTATCAACCGAACCGCGGGCAATAAAAGCGTTCGGCGCAGCAATTTTAGAAAGCAGCTCCGGTCCCATAAAAGGAGCATCTTCGGTAAAAACACCGCCTGGTGTCGTTTCGGTTTGCTCCCCTTTTATCGTCGTAGGAGCTTTTTGACCACCGGTCATGGCAAAAACGGTATTATTAATCAAAATCACTGTCACCGGTTCGTTCCTTTTGGCTAAGTGAATCAAATGGCCCAGTCCGATGGCATAACCGCCGCCGTCACCCATATAAGCAATAATTGTTGATTTGGGTAAAGCTTTTTTCAAGCCGGTCGACGTACAGCCCGCCCGGCCGTGATGTGACTGTATGGTGTCTATGTCAAAATAATCCCAAGCAAGAAGTGAACAACCAATGTCAGTGACAAAAACAGATTTTTCCGCCAATTTTAATTTATCGAGTGCAAAACCAAGGGTTTTTAGGGATAGACTATGACCACAACCGGGGCAAAAATTCGACGGTTTTGAGGCTTCATTAAAGCATTTTGGCATTAGTAAATCCCTCATAGCATCTCCTCTAATTTGGTCTCAATTTCCTCCGCCGTAATACCTTCGGCCGGTTTGTAAAAACGCTCAACTGCGAGATCCTTTACTCCAAAAAGCGATTCCGTAACCAAGCGTCCGAATTGCCCGTTTGCCGATTCAACAATTAGAATACTCTTAGCATCTTCGACAGCCTTTTTAGCTTTGGCTACATCAAACGGTCGCAAGGTAATTGGCCTGAAAAGACCAACTTTTTTGTTTTCGGTCCGCATTTTTTTAACAGCTTCCCTAGCTGCAGCACCAACTGTTCCCCAGGCAAAAACTACCACGTCCGCATCAATTGTCCGAAATAATTCCGAGGCTACCACTTGCCGCGAAATCGCCGCAAAATTAGCCAATTCTACTTTAAGTACCGCCGCCAGTTCATCTTCTAAGGAATAACAATTACGAATATTCTTCGGTTTGCCGCCATTTTGGAACAAGGGCTTGGCAGGGTAAACGCGTCCGGCTTTTTTAGCCTCAAAAGAACCTGTCATTTTGGAAAGATAACCGTCACCGACCACCAAGAC
>CAYZJN010000079.1:0-2738 GCA_964479115.1 uncultured Candidatus Saccharibacteria bacterium
TTCCTGAGATAGTCTCGGCGTTCTTAGAATCGGGGATTTCGGCTGCTTCGTCCAGGCTAACCTGCGGTTTTTGTGCTCGAATCTCGTTGATGGTCTTATTATGAGCAATGCGATAGATCCAAGGCGAAAAAGCTCGGTTGGCATCATAACTATTAATGTTTTGGTAAGCCGAAATAAAAGTATTTTGAACGGCATCCTCCGCCATTTCCGCATCACTGATTAATCTATTCGCGTAACGGAGCAGAGGTTTTTGGTAGCGTTCGATTAATACTTCAATACCCTTGCCGTTATTTTTTTGGATATACAAAGCCAAGGCTTCGTCACTAATTTTGTCAAAATTCATACACCTATAATACAACGGTAATTATAAATTTATTACAACAGTCACTTTGACAAAATCAAAATAAGCCGTTAAATTGGTAGGGCATTACACAGGAGGGCCGAAGGGCTCTCTTTGTGTTATTGGGCAACTTGTCAACCGAGATTCGAAAAGGAGTGGTCGTCATGCATAAGGCGGACCGGGGACGCATGGAGCGTCTCTGTGGTCGCCTGGTGGCGGCCTATCAGGCGAACGAATATCCCTTCAACCTGGTCAAGACCAAACCACCACAGTACTACATCCCCGATGAGATCAAGGCTAACGGCAGGACCTATGCCTACTTTCTCTTCGTCCTGTGTCTTTGGATGAGAGGAGGTATCGCATCGGACACCGCCGCCAAGTCCTTGGTGACTCTCTACGAGATTGACGAGAGGCTCTTTGATGCCTACTGGGTCAGGTACTACGACCCCATGAGGCTGAATGACCTCTTGGACTATTTCGGTCTGGGCCGCGATTCGGAGCTCAATGCCGAACTCTGGATTGGTAATGCGGCGCTCCTGGTGGAGCGCTGGTATGGCGACCCGCGGTTCATCTTCCACGACTTCGGACGCTACAGCGAGGTGAAGAAGTGGAAGGTCGCTTTGCAGCGCATCATGAACAAGGGCCGGCGTGGACGGAAAGGTGGTTTCGGGGGATTCAAGGAGAAGATGACGAGTATGCTCATCTATTACCTGGCTGAAACCGGTCTCATCGAGGGATTTGACTTTCCGGTACCGGTGGACTTCCACGTGACTCGAATGATGGTAATCCACAAGGTCTACAAACTTGAACCGGGTGTCAAGTACGCCGGTCGCCGACTCGCCGAATTGTTGGATGCTATCCGCTACGAGACCTACCGCTTTGCCAAGAAGTATCGTGTTTCGAGTATTGAGCTGGTTGACGCGCTCTGGCTCTACTCGCGCAGCATGTGCTCGAGGAGTCCGGGCTTCAAGACGTTCAAGGAGGAAGATGAAGACGGCTCATTCATCTATGTTCCTTACAAGCCAAAGTGGTCCAGAGGGGAGATGAGGTCGTACGCAAGAACTTGTGGTCGCTGTGTTGTGCATGACACCTGCGGAGCAATCGTACGAGCAACCTACTGGTACACCCATCACAACGACCCACAAGGCAACCTGCATGTTGGTGATAGGCTCACGCCGCACCAACTGACCCTGCTACCGCCGGAAATCAACCGCGACCTGTACTGAACGAAGGGAGGTCAAGATGGGCACCAAGCGACCCCAAAACGACGAGCTCATTCTTGATCTCCTCGAGAGGGGCAGGATAGTCGTTATCGAGGACAGTGAAGACCCCGTTTGGCACGAAGGCGAACTTAAACCAAGAACCAAGATCTTTGTTCGGGACATGCGCAACGGCAAGATGCAGCAGCAAACCATGTTCCCGAAACATCAGAACGGACACCCCTATTTCAGCATCTACCCTTGGGGTAGAGAAGGGGGAATGGTCTGGCTATCTGCACGCCGGGTGGTTTGGTACGCCTTCAACCGTAGACAAACCTACCTCATGGTTTGCCCGGTCGATGGGAATCCATGGAACTACAACCGCTGGAATCTCTGTCTGCGGGACCAGAACGAAGAGAACTACATCCGAATGCTCAACAAGGAGCGGCCGCAGGCGGAGGAAGGTGGTTCCGGTTCTTGGAATGAACCTTCGCCGGGGGCAGACTTCTGAAAGGAGAATCGAATCTCGGAGATTGCGACGTCTGTCGCAAACAGGGCGGGGCCATGTGCCCCGCCTTCTTCGTTTTCTATTTATTACTGTTCAAATTGTCAAAAATATGCTAAAATTCCGCTTGCAAACCCAAAATGAAATTCGAAGTAAAAACCAGACATATTACAAACCGACTGAAAAATAGAATTGTCGGTTTCTTCTCTAAAGATTTTCTAAAGGATTTACCGGCACGACTTATCTTGATTACCGGCGCTATTTTGGTTTTTGTTGTTTGGTTGGTAGCGGTTTTTCGTTTCCCGGTGAGTGAATATCTGGTTCCGATCAGATATAACAGTTTTCTTGGGGTAACCGAACTTGGCAGTTGGTATGAACTTTTCCGAGTGCCGGCCTTTATTACTTTGTGTTTGATTTTAAACCTAATTCTTGCAAATGCTGTGTTTGCCAAAGATAAAATGATTAGTTATATTTTTTTGGGTATCAACATTTTTTTAGCGATTTCAGCCTTAACGGTTGTCATTAATTTAAGTCTATTGATAGGTATTTAATGGAAAAACTAGCGAAAAATCCCGGATTTTATCGTTTTTTGGAAATTTTCCCCGGAGTTTTGTCTTGGACCTTGATACTCCTTCCGATTATTTTTTCTTTTTTTAGGCCTATTTGGGTTGGAGTTTTTATTCTTATTTATGCT
>CAYZJN010000080.1:0-2693 GCA_964479115.1 uncultured Candidatus Saccharibacteria bacterium
TTAGGACATTTGTAATAGTTTGTCTCATACTTACCGAGTATTTTAGTCTTAAAGAGTAATTTAGAATCTTTCCCGCATATATTACACTTCATAATTTTTAGCTTTTCCATTGATAAGATAACTCCACGATTCCATCATTAGTGTTTTTGGAAAAAACTTTAAATGCATCGATATTAGTTTTATAGTCAAAAACTTTCGCATGATTTTCGCCAAATATGGCAGCATTAATGTGGTATGTATTGGCCTTTAAAGGAATTTTTTCAAACATAACCTCAAAGAATCCATTTTTTATAATTTTATCTACACCAATCTTATCAATAACTGTACTTATTCCTATGATTGAGACATTTTCTTGGTTTACAATCGTCAAACCAAAATTTAAATCTTTTAGGCTCTTATAGTTTTTAAAATAAATTCTAGTGGTTAGATCCTGCCCGCTTTTAAATGTTTTTTTACTCTTACCCCTATCATCTAAAAATTCTACCTTTGTTATTTCGACTACTTTTTTCTTCTCTTTTATTGCATTAGTATTGTCCGTAGTTGAAATCTTATTTTCCTCGTCAAAAATATTTTCATTCATGTATTCGGTACATACTTCTTCCGCTTCGCCGATTTTCATTATCTTCCCATTTCGCAGCAGCATTGCCCGGTCGCAATAGCGTTGGACGGTATTTATATCATGGGTGACTAAAATTACGGTTTTGCCTTGCTCTCGATATTTATTGAATTCTGCCAAACATTTGCTCTGAAAATTAGTGTCCCCAACAGCCAGAACTTCATCCATTAAAAGAATTTCTGCCTCAACATTAATTGCCAGTGAAAATGCTAAACGTACTTGCATCCCTGAAGAATAATTTTTTAGTTTCATATCAATAAACTCTTCGAGCTCTGAAAAAGCTACGATTTTATCATATCTTTCGGCAATTTGTTTTCTGGTAAGCCCAAGGATGGTACCGCCCAAGAAAATATTTTCGCGGCCGGTTAATTCAGGGTTAAAACCGACGCCTAATTCCAAAAATGGCGAAATTTTTCCGTTTATCTCAATTTTGCTTTTGCCTTTATCAGGAATGTAGATTCCTGCCAACATCTTTAGAAGCGTGCTTTTACCGGAACCGTTTCTTCCGATGATGCCGAAAAATTCTCCCCTTTTTACTTCAAAATTTATATCGCTTAACGCATGAAAAGTTTCGTAACCTTTAATTCCAGAATTGATTAAAGTAACGAACGCACCCTTCATCGTTGACTCTTTTTCGTGAGGAATTCGAAATGTTTTTGAAAGGTTTTCTACCTTAATGGCAAGTTTATTATTTTGTGTTTTTTCTTCTATTTTCATCTCTAAACTTCTTCCGCAAATTTCGCCGTCATTTTTTGAAACACCACATAACCAACAATAAATACGACCGCCACCAAAATAAAGGGAATAAATGAATAACCTTTTAAAACCGCACCGGATGTTAAAACATCGGTTGGCAAAATAGCGCTTCTGCCAGTTTGGATAATTTGTGCAAGCGGACTCAGCATCATTATCTTTAGAAATCTTTCAGGGACTAAATTTGCGCCATAAATAATGGGGGTTGCATAAAAAAGACCTTGCGTCACCACTTCCCAAATCGGCCCAATATCACGGAATTTAACAAACAAAGCAGCCAAAAAGAATGAAACTCCCAATGTAAAAATATAATACTCAATCAAAATTAATGGTAAATATGCCAACTCTATATTAACCGGTACTTTAAGAACCGCCATAAAGCCAAAAACAACTACTAAATTCAAGAGCAAAGTAATAAAAGCGGTTAAGCTAGTTGCCACCGGCAAAACTATTCGTGGAAAATAGACTTTTCTGATTAAATCACCACTTCCGACAATTGAGCCCATACACATAGAGGTGGTTTCGGCAAAAAATCCCCAAAACGTAATACCAATTAACAGATAAATTGGATAATTAGGGATTGCTTTCCCAAGTTTAAAAACATACTCAAAAACCGTATAAAGTATCAAAAAAAGAAATAAAGGCTTCATTAAAGACCAAAGATAGCCAAAAAAAGAGCCGTGATACTTTAATTTGAACCCTGTTAAAGCTAATTCCCTCACAAGCTCTAGGTATTTATACTTTTTAATTTTGGCTGTCATGCTGAATAATTCTACCATCACTGAGGCATTCTCTCAAGCTCAATTAGTGAACAACAAAGCTACCTTGCGTCACTTGGTTGGTTTGAGGTAAAGCATAATAGAATCGTCCATTTAAGACATAAGCTGCCCAAAAATAATAAGTTCCGGGCTGACTCATGGCTGCAGTAAAAGAGACTGTTTTAGTCGCTCCAGCGGCAAGAGTAACGCCCTGATCCCAACCAAAGTCAGCTCCCTGCCCGTAGAAACCTCCCAATCTGTTGGTAATGCCCAAATAATCAAAAGTTACGGGGACCGAAGAGGTGTTGGTGATTTGATAAGCAGCCGTAACAGCCTCTCCGACTGCAGGTTCAGGGTTGGAGAGCGTAAGCGAAGTGGTTACTTTATGAGCGTAATCAAGACCGGGTACCTCAAAACTTAAAACATTTAATTTGGCTCCCGGAACATTCAAATAAACGTTATAAAGAGAATCTCCAAAATTGAGAGCTGGCCACTCGGAATAATGAGCTGAGGGCAAAGTCCGATTAAAACTGAGAGGAAGGGTTTCTCCTATTCCTATCGAAGAA
>CAYZJN010000081.1:0-2584 GCA_964479115.1 uncultured Candidatus Saccharibacteria bacterium
AATACCACTGGCCGCAAATATGTCATAGGACTCGCGGTAATTAATCGTCATCCAATGCCCGGTTACCTTAGAAATTGCATACGGGCTTACCGGGTGAATAATTGATTTCTCCGTCACGGGCAGAGTTTCTATATTGCCATACATTTCACTGGAAGAAGCCTGATAAAAGCGAATTTTTTTATCTACTTTTTTGATTGTTTCCAAAAGGTTCAGAACAGATTGAATGTTAAAGTTAATCGTTTCGTAAGGATTTTCAAATGAAGCACCCACCGAACTTTGGGCGGCTAAATTATAAATTTCTGTTGGCTGATATTTTTTAATTACCCTTTCAATCCCCGCTAAATCCAAAAGGCTGCATTTTCCAAATGTAATTTTGTCGTAAATACCAAGGTATTTTAAGCCGTAAAAATTCTCTTCGGCATCAGTCCGCAACAACCCAACCACTTTATATCCCTTTTCCAAAAGAAGTTGGCTCAAGTAAGCACCATCTTGACCGGTGATACCGGTAATTATTGCTGTTTTTTGCATTTGTGTTACCTTTCTATGAAATCAATGATTCTTTTTTTGTCTTTCTCCCATTTTTTATAACCGTTCTGCATATATCTATGAGTCGCCTTCTGAACGTTTTCCAAATTAGAAAGATCAATTTTTTGAGGATTGTTTAGGTCAAATAAATATCCGGTTTTTTTATCTTTAATGTATTCGTTCATAGTGGGATTATTAACAGCAAGGACAGCCTTCCCCATCGCCATTGGCTCTAAAAAAGACAATCCAATGCCTTCAAATTCTCGAGGAGCAATATAAATCCCTTTTTCTTTAATCAAATCCCACATTTCCTCTCTTTTTTCAAACCAGTCAGAATAAGTGATGCAATATTTGTTTTCTTGTTGTTTGGTTGGTGGAACGTATCGCTGAACCGGATCAATGGCCCGGTGTATATGCAGTTTAATTTTTTCATTTCCTAAAAGTTTAGCTACTGTATTGATGTTGATAAAAGTAAGTCTTTGCCAAAAAAAAGCTTCGTTTTCTGTTCCTTTGATAAATGCATGCGACTCTGGGAAGTATTGGACATAATCACTCTCAAAACCCCATTTAGAAAGTTTTTTATGAAGAGTGCTGGAAAAGTTCATAATTTTAAAATTACTTAATATCCTCCAATCCGCGTAACACCAAGTACTGGTCGCATCATACATTGGGAAGAAAATTAGATTTTCATTTTTTATGGTTTTTAAGAGATTTTTATCGTCTGGTAGGTTTTGAAAGAAAATGACCCCCAAATAACTTTCATCAATATGGGAAAGGTCCGGATATGAGTCACCTTCGCCTCGCCAACTCTCGTCAGTAATTACCTCAACTTCGTAAAATTCTTTTAAATAATCTATCAAAAAAGCGGTTGATTGGGTTTTGACATGATAAGAATGTCCAATGTAGACAATTTTTTTCGATTTGTTATTTATTTTGCGCTTCTTTTTCGGCTTTAGTCTCAAATAAATAATTTCCGATTTTAAAAAAACATCAACTAGAAGCTGTTTTGCTCTCTTGGGCGCTCTAATAATTTTTTTGGCTAATCTAAAAAATAAAACCGCTAATTTTCTCCTTAGCGAACCGGGTGGCAGTAGCTTGCTAGTAATTTTTCGTACGATTTCCAGAATTCTCCACCCTTTGGAAGAATAAATAGCGTAAATTCGATTGCGCGACTCTTCCAGTTGCAAACTCGTTAAGCTCAGGTTTTTTGAAACATCTTCGATTTTTTCTTCAAAATTTTTATTTTGGTCTTTAGCAATATTGAGTTCTACTTTCTTGGTCATTAATTCTTTTTCGGCAACCTCTAATTTCGAAAGAACCAAATTGAATTTTTCTGCTAGGTTTTTCCCCTTATTTTGATTTAAGCTCAGTTTTTTATTCAGAACCTTTTCTAACAGTGTTTGAGAAAGTTTATAATCATAATCTCTTAAACTTTCCATTGGTCTTTCCTTTGCTCCAGTGAGATCGAAAGGATTTTTATTGAACCTTTTTCTTGTGAGCAAGTGCAAGGCACCATTAGTGTAAAAATTAAGTTTATTACTCTTTGCAATATACTTCAAAGTCTTCGCATTATAAAAAGAAATGTGCTGACCAGTTTCGGGTATGAAGTACCACCAATCTTTAACCGTTTTTAATTCGCTTTTTGGTTGAAGTTCCGTGCTAAAAAGCAGACTATCTGTTTTTTTAAAAATTTCATTTAATTCTTTAATAGGATTCTCTAAATGCTCAAGCACCTCAAAGGCAGTAATTAGCTCAAACTTTTCCTTTTCCCCTACATCTGTTAAATCAAAATTCTTAGCGAAAATATTTTCGCAATATTTATCTTGCCTATAAAAATTAAATCCTTTGTCCCGCATTAAACGAACAAAAAGGCCATAGCCACCTGCAAAATCAAGAAATTTCCCGGCTAAATTAAAGTTTTTATTAATAAATTTAGAAGCAAAACTTGAATCTTCTATACTTCTTTCCACCAAACCCAAATCCAAATCATTTATTGCATTAGCATAAGATTCATTTAACCAACTCGGCTTATCGGTTTGTATAAAATCACAATTAGGAC
>CAYZJN010000082.1:0-2528 GCA_964479115.1 uncultured Candidatus Saccharibacteria bacterium
CCGGTCAAAGACAATTCGAAACGGATTTTCGATGGTAATTTCGACTGATTCAAGTGAGGGAGAATTAGGGATAATAACCTTTGGTTCCGGCATCACTACACCGGCGGCAAAAGCCGAACCGGCGAAAGCAAGGATACTATTTACGGCAATAATGCCGCTCAAAGTTGTCAGAACACCGAAATTTAATTTATGCCACCAATTTTTCTTTTTTCCCTTCGGAGCAGCTATTTTTTTGGTAAATTTTAATTTACCAGATAAAAAGCGTTGCCAAATAACCCAAAGATTAAAAGCAAAAAGCAGAAACAAGCTGATTAAAACACCCCACCTTGCGAGGTCGGCGCTTTTTAAAAAAATTAAAGTTTCATTCATTATTCACTCCAAACTCCCAAAATTTCATCCAAGGTAACATAAAGTGCCGGTCCGGAATCGTTATCATATTTAAATTGATCAACTAGCCCGAATACTCCTTCAATTTTTTGTTGCTCAGCTTTATTAAACCAGTGCGGGTGCGATAGATAGGTGATTTGACGTGGCTCGGTCAAAATACCGCCGGAATAGTTTTGCCAGAAACGGTTTTTCATTTCTTCAGTTGAAAACCAGTAGGAATCGGCTCCATTATTGGGAATTTCCAAAATAGAAAGCGTTGGACCGTCGGTTTTATTGGGGTTAGCAGCAGATGGATAATAAGGTTGGGCGGTTGGAAGTAAATCCCAAGGACCCTTTTGGCTATAAAAATAGTAAGCAGTTCGGCCGGAAGAATCCGCCGACATGCCGGCATTTTCGACGGCCTTCAAAGTATCAGCATTGGCAAACCAGCCGCCGGCACGGTAAATCTTGGAATCAAAACCGTTGGCCCGCATTATTTCCAGGGCTTTACCGATAATTTTCGTCATTTCATCGACGTTATAATTTGTTGTTAATGCGCCGTAACCGTCGCCGGAATCACCCCAGCTGGGTGAATTTTTGGGTGTCACACCGGCTAAAGTAACAAAATCACTAAACATATGCAGGTGAAGCTGAATACTTTCGTCAAAAGAATCCCGGCGGTTTTTAATCCAAGAAAGCAACGCATCCTTTCGTCCATCCGAAACGGTACTGGCGGTTAAAAGGCGGGGGTTCCAAAAATGTGTCATTTTTAAATCGTGTTCACGGGCTACTTGAGTAATTGCGGCCAGGTAATTATCGGGCACGTCATAACCTTCCCAATCTTGTGTCCAGGCGATATATAGCGGATAAGAAACAAAAAAACCGGTTTTGGATGAGGCATAAGTTTCGCCGTTACTGTCAATTTGAGCGCTGATTTGATATTGCCCGGGCTTTAATCCTTTAACCGGCACGGTGCCCTCCCACATACCATCAGCGGTTTTTCCCAACTTGCCTTTAATGACGGTTCCGCCGATAGCATATTCTGCTTCACTCGCGGAAAAATTTTCCGCTGTCGACAAGGCTACCCGCAGTGTTTTCGGCACTTCAGCATTGTCGGAAATAAGTGACCAGCGGCGGTCGACGGTCAACAGTATCGGATAGTTTTCTTCGCCGGCCGGCTGAACCGCATGTTGAATTTTGGTAAGATTCAGGGGTTTGGTTTTTTCGGCGCTACTTTCAGCCAGATTATTGCCGTAGTAAAGATAGTATTTACCGGTTGAGTCGCCGGGTTTGAGACGTTCCTTTAGTTCAACGCCGATACTAGCGTTGGCTTGTCCCAAGCCCGAAGCCAACCAAAAACGAACCGCTTGATAGTTTTTGCCGTCCCAATAGCGTATCAATAAATCACGTCCGTCGGGATAGGCTTTTTTGGCGGCGATTAGACTGGCGTGGTCAAACTGAAAATTAACGGTATCACCCTTGGGGATTTCGGCTAAAGTTTCGTTATTTTTGATGGTCAAATTCTGGCGCCAGCCATATTCTACATTGTCCCAGCGAACGGCGTTGGGATTAGCGCGGCTTAATTGATATTCTTCCGCGAGCGGCGGAAAAATCACAAAAGCAGCCAAGGCCAAAGTCAGGGAAGCGCCCAAGAGGTGCCTTTTTTTAATTAGCCGCGGCGAGGCGTTTTTGCGTCGTGGGCCGATAAAGAAATAACGTTTGATTTTATTAACGTCAGCTTCAAAATCTTCGGTAACTTCTTCTTCGAATTGCACCAGCGCTTCTTCTTCTAGCTGGCGTTCGTTGTAATGTCCCCGGTCCAAATTCAAAGCGAAACGGAAATTAAAAGGTATGATGGCAGCAAGTGCCAATGACAACACCAAAAGTACCAAAAAACTGAACAGGTAAAGAAAAACCGAGCCGGTTTTTAAGCCGCCCGAAAGGGAATAAACCTGTAAAAGAAAAACATGCATCAGGGCCAGCCCCAAAGCGTTTTGGCCGAGCACCAAGAGTCCATCGCGCAGTAACGGAGTTTTTTGCAACTGTTTGGTTACGTAAAATATTAGGGCGAGCAAGGCGGCAAAAAAGACACCGCAAAGTAAAAAGGGAATTGAAGGCGGCCAACGCTTGATAATGGAATCCATAGAGCTGTTGGTTAATAG
>CAYZJN010000083.1:0-2524 GCA_964479115.1 uncultured Candidatus Saccharibacteria bacterium
GCTGGGTTTATAACCGAGCCGATCTGGTTCTCACCCCGAGCCACATCTTGGCCCATAAGCTAAAGCAACATAAGATCAAGGTTCCGATTGATGCACAAACTAACGGTATTTGGGCTGATACTTTCGCGAAAAAACCAGAATATAAATTAAAAAATAAAGTTTTATATACCGGCAGATTAGGGCATGAAAAAAAAGTTGATGTGGTGGTTCGCGCCTTTGCAATTGCCAAAAAGAAATTTCCGAATTTAAAACTTTATCTCTATGGCCCTGGTCCGGCAACAGACAACTTAAAGAAACTAGCGACGAAGCTGAGTATTTTGGATTCGGTTGTCTTTAAGGGGGCTTACAAGGTGGAAAAAATTAAACCGATATTAAAAAATTTTGATGTTTTTCTAACTGCCAGCCCAATGGAAACGCAAGGTTTGGTCATCTTGGAGGCAATGTCGGCCGGGCTTCCGGTTATTGGGGTTAATAAATTAGCCGTACCTGAGGTAGTAAAAAATAATCGTAATGGTTATGTGGTACCGGATGAGGATTATAAAAAGATGGGGGCGAAATTGACGCTACTCATAGGAGACGAGAAAAGGCGCGAAAAAATGGGGAGAGAGTCAATCAAAATCGTGTCCCAACACAATATGCCGCTGGCGGTGGAACTACTAGAAAAGCACTACAAATCGGTTATTAAAAATTAACGGCCCTTAAGAACTCGTTTAATTTCGCGATCTTGCTCACGTTTTTTTATTTGCTCACGCTTATCGTATTTTTTTCTTCCGCGAGCCAGAGCGATCTCCAGCTTAATAAGATTATTTTTACTGTAAATTTTCAAAGGAATAAGGGTTACATTGCTCTCCTGCACCTTACCGATTAGACGGGCTATTTCACTTTTTTTCAGGAGCAGTTTCCGGGGTCTTGTTGGTTCGACATTGTTCTCACCCGCTGGTTTATAGGGCGAGATATGAGCATTAGTGAGCATGATTTCGCTACCCCGAACCGTAGCAAAAGCCTCAGAAAGACTGATATGGCTAGCGCGAACCGACTTTACCTCCGGCCCAATCAGGGCAATACCTGCTTCAAAAGTTTCAAGGATTTCGTAATTAAAACGCCCTTTTCGATTTTCAGCTAGAATTTTCATGAGCTAATTATACTACAGTTCAAGTTTATAAACGGACCTTTTTCAGTTATAATAAACTCACCATGATAGTCGAAAAGATTAAAGACGAAATTCAATCAGCCGTTCAGGCCAGTTTTGGCAAGCACCTAAAAACGGATGAGATTGAGGTTGAGAAACCGCAAAACAAAGCTTATGGTGATTATGCGACTAATGTTGCTTTTAAACTGGCTGGTCAGCTTTCGGAAAACCCGCAAAAAATCGCTGAAAAATTGGCAGCCTATCTTAATAAAGTCGGTATTTACGAGGCGGTGACAGCCACAGGGGCTTTTGTGAATTTTAAGCTCTCTTGCGAGGTCATTGGCGAAACGGTTCGGGAAATTTTGGTCAAAAAAGAAGATTTTGGCAGGAATGATTTGCTAAAAGGAAAAAAAGTACAAGTCGAATTTATTTCGGCCAACCCAACCGGCCCTCTGACATTAGCAAACGGCCGAGGCGGCTTTGGTGGCGATGTTTTGGCACGTTTGTTTGAATTTTCTGGTGCCAAGGTTGAACGGGAATTTTATATCAACGATGGCGGAAATCAGGTAAAAATTCTTGGCAATTCTATTTTGTTTTTTAATAAGCCCGGCAGTGTGGAGGGGGAACTTTACAAGAGTGATTATATTGGAAAATGGGCTGAAGAACATAAAGCAACGGTAAAAAAACATCAAGATAAGCCTTTTGAATTGGGTCAAATTGTTGCGGCAGACCTTTTGAAATCCCAAATAAAACCGGCCGTTGCCCAAATGAAAATCAAATTTGATAATTGGTTTTCGGAATACGAAATGATTCAATCCGGCGAAGTCGAGGAAGCGATAAAAAAACTGACAAAATACGGCCACACTTACGAAAAAGACGGGGCACTTTGGATGAAAACCTCGGAATTCGGTGATGATAAGGATAGGGTGCTCATTAAATCGGACGGTGAAAAAACATATTTTGCCAATGACGTGGCCTATCATTTTGACAAACTTTATAAACGCAAATTTGATAAGGTGGTAAATTTTTGGGGCGCTGACCACCACGGTTATGTCGAAAGGATGTTGGCGGCCGTTTCGGCCATGGGCTGCCCGGGGCACATTGAAATTGCAATAATGCAAATGGTGCGTCTGATTAAGGGCGGAAAAGAATTTAAAATGTCCAAGCGAAAAGGCACCTATGTAGCTATGGATGACCTTTTCGAATTAATTGGGAATGATGCTTCAGATGTAGCGCGTTTCTTTTTTCTCTCGCGTTCTTTTAGCACGCACATGGATTTTGATTTGGATTTGGCTCGCGAACATTCCGATAAAAATCCGGTTTTTTATGTGAAATATGCCCACGCCCGTCTTTGCGGGATTTTAGAAAAGTCCCAAAATCTCAAACTGTCAAAAC
>CAYZJN010000084.1:0-2474 GCA_964479115.1 uncultured Candidatus Saccharibacteria bacterium
TATTTTACTCTTAGTGACTCTTGGCTATATTGCAATGTTTATTTATTTGTATTTTAAGCCAGCCCCAATTGAAGTGACCGAACAAGTTAAGCTAGAAATTCCAACAGAAGAAATCAAAATTAATACCAAGGTTATCGAAACTATTAAAGCCAAGAAATATCCCAACTAAACTAGCGGCTTAGTTGTGGGCGGAACAGACGGCACAGATGGTTGGGGTCTGTGGCCCGTGTGATAATTTTCTTTAGCTTCCATAATGGCACGTTGTACACCCTCAGGATCGGCAATCATCTTTAAGGTAAAATTCGGTAATTCACCAGCGGTTTGAATCATAACGTCACCAAAATCAAAAAGACTTGGCAAAATACCCTTCTTTTGAATAGTCACGTCTTCAATCGAATCTAAAGATAATGTGGAAATTTTACGCGAGAAAAACGCTATTTGTTTGATATCGACAATGTGCTCGTTTGTCAAAATAAAAACATTTAAATAACGCGTCAGCCAGGAGCTGAAAATATATAAAATGCCAAAAAGTATCGTTAGTGAAAAAATTGCCCTAAAAATAAGGTCAGCAAATGGTATTGATGCCGAGCTAAAACCGTTTTGTAAAACAAGGTAAGCGAATCCGGAGACTGCGACTGTTGCAATAGTTCCAAAAATAAACGGCAAAATTAAAACTGACCAGTGCAAACGGACAATCAAAATAACTTTTTCCGTTTTTTCCTGAGTCTCAAAATATCGATAGCCATGAACTAATTTCACGGGGTTCATTTAGCCTCCAAAATAAACCGACAAAAACCAGTTAAACGATAATACCAAAACAATCGCCGAAACAATTAAGTAGGCCGTGAAGGCGGGCACAGTTTTATCTTTGGGAAAACGATAGGAAAAAACATGATAGCCAGACGCTACCACACCGAGTATCCAAACCACCAAGAAAACGGCATAAACAATTAGAATAATATTCATTACCACTATCATACAAGAAATTTTAAGCGAGTGAAACTATTTGCCGGTCTCGGCTAAAGAATAAAGACAACCACAATATTTTTGCCGGTAAATCCTATTTTCACCTGCGACCTTTTGACCTCGTCTAAAATGTGGCCGCCAATCAGTGTCCAAAAATTTGAGTTGATATTTTTCGGCCAGTGCCCGGCCTATCTCAAGAAGTGCTTCACGATTTTGATAAGGACTCACAAGCAGAGTTGTTGAAAAATGGCCATATCCACTTTTACGCGCAATTTTGGCCGTTTCTGAAAGACGCAAATAATAACATTTTAAACATCTTTCTGATTTTAAATCTTCGATTCCATGAATTGCCGAGATATAATCATCGGGATTATATAATCCCTCGATATAGCCTCTCGATTTTCCCTTAATCACCTTTTTAAAGTCATTAAATCGACGTTTGTATTCCACTTTAGGTTGAATATTAGGATTAAAATAAAAATTAGTCACCTCAAAATCAAGGGCCTTAAGATCTTCCCAGACTCCTAAAAAACACGGTCCACAACAGGTGTGTAGCAAAAGTTTCGGCATTTTAAATTAACTTTGGCTGATCTTTTTCTGTATTTTTACCAAGATGTTTTTTGGCTAACGCAGTTGCTTTGCGGCCTTTGGGGGTTCTTTCTAAAAATCCTATCTGAATGAGATATGGTTCATAAACGTCTTCAATAGTATCCGTTTCTTCGGCCGTAGCCGCCGCAATCGTTGAAAGCCCGACAGGACCCCCACTGAATTTTTCGATGATCGCAAGTAGCAATTGGCGGTCGGTTTGATCAAGACCTAATTTATCAACTGCCAGGTGATCAAGGGCTTCATTTGCAAGTGCCAAATTGATGGCACCCTCGCCTTTTACTTCGGCGAAGTCTCGTACTCTTTTTAAGAGGCGATTGGCTATTCGCGGTGTCTTTCGCGAACGAGTTGCAATTTCTTTGGCGCCTTTTTCATCCAGACTAATACCGAGAATTTTGGCAGAACGCTTGAGGATTTTTTCAATATCCAAGTCTTCATAAAAATTTAAACGGTGGACAATTCCGAAACGATCACGAAGCGGCGAAGAAATAAGCCCAATTCTGGTGGTGGCGCCAATTAGCGTAAACTTCGGTAATTCCAGACGAATTGAACGAGCCGAGGGTCCTTTGCCAATCATAATATCAAGCATAAAATCTTCCATTGCCGGATAAAGCACTTCCTCGACCACCTTATTCAACCGGTGAATTTCATCAATAAATAAAATATCGCCTTCTTCCAGATTTGTCAGAAGTGAGGCCAAATCTCCGGCACGTTCAATGGCAGGGCCGGAGGTTATTTTAATGTTGGAGCCGGTTTCATGAGCAATCACATGCGCCAAGGTAGTTTTACCCAAGCCTGGCGGCCCATAAAGGAGCACGTGATCAATCGGCTCTTTTCTTTTTTTGGCTGCCGAAATAGTAATTTCCAGATTTTCTTTAACCTGTTTTTGACCAATATACTCC
>CAYZJN010000085.1:0-2463 GCA_964479115.1 uncultured Candidatus Saccharibacteria bacterium
ATTAGATTTAAGATTTTTTTAATTTGCATTCCAGGACCCGCTATCAATACCTATTATATTAACTAAAACGATTCTGGCCAAAATTAAAAGACCTAATCCGGAAAGAACCCCGGTAATTAAACGCTTGGCAAGAGTAATGCGCTCTGGATTTCCCTCAGAAGTCATCCAAATTACACCAGCCGCAGAAAGTATCAAAACCGAAAGTGGAATTGCAATTGTAAGTGCCCACGCCCAGACAACCTGAATCCAATCTTCGTATGTGTCACAAACTCCACCCGTGCAGTTAAACATGCTAACGAAATCACCGGTCCAGCTGGCAGGCGTTTCATACTGAAAAGCTTCGTGTGGTTTTTGCGGAGTTACGCCTGCACTAGGACTTGGATTTGGATTTACACTCGGGTAATTCGCAGGTGCACCGCTAGCTAGTAATATATTTATTGTCGTCCAGTTTTGTTGAACTGCAGTATAACCATTGGTAGCAGTAATCTTTGTTTGCTGATAGTGCTGCGTTCCGGTAGTAGAGGTATCTGCTCGTATTTCATAATAAGGGACATTTGCGGTAACTGCCGGTGCAGTTTGTTGAAAATATACTTTTACACCAGTGCCAGCAGGGACGGTGCTATATTTTTGAAATATATATTCATTGCCACTAATGATAGCGTTAATGGTATTTTGATTTGAATCAAAATACCTATATTCATCAGCGGCATAAACGGTGGCAGGTACAAAAAAAACAGAAAATAAGGCAGCAAACGAAATAAATAATAAAAGCAGTTTCTTCATCTCCTAGAATTATAAACAAACCGAGATTAAAAAACAAACTACAATATTTGAGATTATGATATTATAAATTTATGCAAGTTACTTGGGACCTAATCGTTATAATTTCGTTCGGACTCGGGATTTTTTACGGCATGTTTTTCGGCAAAAACAAGGTCTTGGGTATTTTAATCAATTTGCTTCTGGCTTTTCTTTTTACGATTGCGGCCAAAGAAATCGTCTTTGATTTCGTATCTAATTTAGGGTTTGTTTCGTCAAAACTCGCTACCAGCTCCTTTGGGGTGGCGGTTTTCTTGTTCGCTTTGGTTTTCGGTTTACTGCTTTTTAAAAGTGAAACAGCCGGACTCGATAGCGGTGGCACTCTAAGCACGGTTCAAGCCGGTATTTATGGTGCCTTGGTTGCCGGGTTTACGCTTTCGGCCATTTTTACTTTTATGACACAAACCCAGTTTTATAGCCTTGATTCCAATTTATCGAACTTGGTTTATAATCTGAAGGCACTTTTCCAGGCGGGCCCGATTGCGATGATGATAGCAACGGCATTTCTGAATAAGAAATAAAAAAAGCTCCCAACTTGGGAGCTTTTTTAGGTTATTTAGTGAAGTATTTTTCGCGGATTTTCTTTTCGAGCTCTTCAAACATTTTAACGTTATCCCGCAGATATTGCTTGGCGGCTTCACGACCCTGACCAATTTTTTGTTCGTTGTATTCATACCAGGCGCCGCTTTTGGCCACCAAACTTTCTTTAACGGCTAGATCCAACACATCACCCTCACGAGAAATACCTTCGTTATACATAATATCGAATTCAGCCATTTTAAAAGGCGGAGCAACTTTGTTTTTGACCACCTTGACCTTAACGTGGTTACCAATTACATTTTCACCGTCTTTGATTTGTTCGGTGCGGCGAATATCCATGCGCACAGAAGAGTAAAACTTAAGTGCATTTCCGCCAGTGGTGGTTTCGGGATTACCAAACATGACTCCGATTTTCATACGGATTTGGTTAATGAAGATTACAGTGGTGTTAGATTTAGAGATGGCGCCGGTTAGTTTTCGCAACGCCTGTGACATAAGTCTTGCCTGAAGCCCCATATGGGAATCGCCCATTTCACCCTCAATCTCAGCACGCGGCACAAGTGCGGCCACCGAGTCGACAACCAAAACATCAATAGCGTTAGAACGTACTAATGTTTCTGTAATTTCCAGCGCTTGTTCGCCGGTATCGGGCTGTGAAATAAGAAGTTTTTCAGTATTCACCCCAATATTTTTAGCGTATTCCGGGTCAAGTGCGTGCTCGGCATCAACAAAAGCAGCTAGTCCGCCGCGTTTTTGAGCTTCGGCAATAACATGATAAGCAAGCGTAGTTTTACCGGATGATTCCGGGCCATAAATTTCGATAATTCTGCCTCGGGGTACCCCACCCACGCCGAGTGCAATATCAAGCGACAATGAACCAGTTGGAACCGTCTGGACATTCATTTTGGTCGACTCGCCCAAACGCATGATCGACCCTTTGCCAAATTGTTTTTCGATTTGGTCAACCGCCATTTCGACGGCTGTTAATTTCTCTTTCTGCTGATCCTTTTTTTCTTCCCCCATCTTTTTCCCTTTTCCCGACGATTATTAATTTCTTATTCTTTGATGATCGGGACCCCGACCGGAAGCGTCGGGGCTTCCTTT
>CAYZJN010000086.1:0-2445 GCA_964479115.1 uncultured Candidatus Saccharibacteria bacterium
GACATTGGTAATTGGGATTCTAGCTTTTATTGTGATTTTAACCGGCTTATTTGTTTTGTGGTTCAAAACGACGATAAATAAACCGAATTCCAATGTTGCTACAACCAAAGCCTTTGTTATTGAGTCGGGGGAAGGCTCCGGTGACATCTCGACACGTCTTAAAAAAGAAGGTCTTTTGCGTAGTCACCTGGCTTTTATCATTTACCTAAATTGGCAGAAGTTGGGCGATAAACTCCAGGCCGGACAATATGATATACCGCAAAATCTTGATATCAAGGAGTTGGCCTCGTTTTTAACAACCGGCAAGGTTAGTTCTTCTAAGCTGACAATTCCCGAAGGCTGGACAATCGAAAAAATCGCCGAAAGGGTAGAGTCGCAATTTGGAATTCCAAAATCGGAGCTTTTGGCCGAGGCGCGTTTTGCCAATTATGATATTCCTGATTATTTCACCGGCGTCGAAAAAACTGATTCCATGGAAGGCTTCCTTTATCCGGCTACTTACGAATTACCGAAAAATCCGACCGCGAGTGACGTGGTTTCTCGCATGTATGAAACTTTCCTGAAAAAATATACCCGCGAAATTCAATCCCAAATAGCTGCAAAAAAAATGACGACTTTTGAAGCCGTTACACTCGCTTCGATTGTTGAAAGAGAAGTGTCCAACTTTGATGATCGAAAGCTAGTGGCGGGCGTCTTTTTAAACCGTTTGTCGATTGATATGCCGCTTGAAAGTTGTGCCACCATTCAATACATCACCGGCACAAACAAAAGCCAGTTTACCTTTGCTGAGACGCAAATCCCTTCAAGTTACAACACATATTTGCACGCCGGACTTCCAAAAGGCCCCATTGGCAGCCCTTCAATCGAAGCAATCAACGCGATTATTTCACCAACAGACTCTAACTACCTCTACTTTTTATCCGCAAAGGGTGTCACATATTTTTCTAAAACGCTTGAAGAACATAATGCTAAAAAGGCACAATATCTCGACTAATGAAAATCGATATCAAAAAAAGTCCGAAATATAAATTGGCCGTTGGTGTTTCCGGTACGGGAACTACTTTTGAAGCGGTTTATGATGCCATTAAATCCGGACAAATTGCGCTTGAATTGGTGTTGGTTTTTGCGGACAGGGAATGTTTGGGGCTCGAAAAGGCAAAGAAATTTGGCTTAAAAACGGTTTTGCGACAACCGGAGGAAAATATTTCCGATTTTCACAAACGCGTGATCGCTGAATTGAATAAACTTAGAGCTGATGTTGTGATGCTAGCCGGTTACTTACGGCTTTTCCCAATTACAAACGAGGACAGTTTTTTGGTTTTGAATTCTCACCCGGCTGCCACGCCGGAATTCGGCGGCACTGGTTTTTGGGGGATTCGAGTGCACGAAACTGTGCTTGAATTTGCCCGCGCAACCAACTTCAGACACCCATATACCTATTCCACCATACACATTGCAACGGCTGAATATGATATGGGCCAGCCAATCGGACAAAAGAAACTCGAGATTTTAAAAACGGATACACCGGAAACTTTGGCCAAAAGATTACTGCCAATTGAACACCAAAATTATACAGAAGTCTTAAAGCGATTTTCCGTGAGTCTTATTGAATACCAAAATAGTCCGAAAGACCTAGTTTTGGATGCTGAGCAGCCGATTCTTCAGAAGATTCGTCAAGAAGTTCTGGCGCGGTACGAAACCAAAAAATAAGCGTTTTATTTTAAAAATACTCTTAGGGATTGAAAAATCCCTTTTTTTGTCATATAATCCTCGCACATATCGGCCAACCTTGAAGGGGGTGAACCTTATGGCCGGGAAAAAAAGCGGGCTTGAAACCCCGCATCCTGTGTTGTCGGCAGCCTTCAGGCGCTGGCTTGATGATGTTGAGTCACTAAGGGATCCGGAGGAAAGACTCTCGGAACTCACGGTGAAACTCGGCGCCATCGACAGTGCACTTGTCCGGCTGAGTCTTCAACGTAAAGTGGTGAAGGCGGGGGTACTGAAAGAGGCCACTCTCTTTGGTCTCACTAAGTTCCTTGCTCTCACCCACCGTACAGCTCTTGTTCTGACCGTCCCCTTGACCTTCGCAACTAAGAACTCAAACCCAGTTACGGCAAGATGGGTTCGATCTCTACTCGCTAAGCGCCTGGGAACTGCCGCGGTCAGGGGCAAGATCAGGAAGGTCGTCAAGAAGACCAGAACCGTGACCTATGTGATCGATGAGGGGTTGCGGAATCAAGTCCATGCCCTGAACGATCCAGAACTTGAGTTCGTGTTGGCACGCTATCTGGGCTGCACGATCGAAGCGAGCGCCGGTAAACCTACCAAAGCTCTACTCAAGGAGCTTCTGGAGCAGTCGATGGCACAGGAGTAACCATGCCCGCCGAGAGGACTCGCCGTCCCCGGCGGGTTCTTTCGTTAAATAAAAAAGAGACTCATGTGAGC
>CAYZJN010000087.1:0-1663 GCA_964479115.1 uncultured Candidatus Saccharibacteria bacterium
AAGGTTCTTGCGGAAATTGCGGCTGAAAAACCGGCCGTTTTTGAAAAAATCGTCGGAAAAGTTTCCAAATAATGAAAATCGTCGAACTAAAATGCAAAAAATGCAAAGCCGAGTATGAGACTCTGGCGACTGTGCCACGCGAGAACCTAAAGTGTCCCGCCTGCGGCACAGCTGATTTTAACATTAAAGAAACTGACCGTGAATTTAAAGGTTGCAGTGGCGGTTGTGACAGTTGCTCTTCTTGCAATTAAATAAAAAATTCCACCTGTGCAGTGGAATTTTTTAGTCTCAGTCAGTCTGTAAGCCGGGTTCTGTACCCTTTGAAGGGCGACAATCATCTATCTATGCAACGGGATCCGGAACGTTTGGCTTAAGACCAAAACATTGGCAATTAGAGTTTTTAATACGTTTCCGTATCTTCAAACATATGCCGTAAACGCACGGACCCACCCGTTTTGCACCGAATAGGGTTTACCTCTTCCGTTTGTCACCAAACGGAACTGTGAGCTCTTACCTCACTCTTTTCACCTTTGCCCTGAAAAATCAGGGTAGTTTTGTTTCTGTGGCACTTTCCCTAGCATCGCTGCCGGTCGCTGTTAGCGACTATTCCAGTCTTAAGGTGCCCGGACTTTCCTCCCCGCACCTATTAGCCCTCAAAGACCGATTCTTTTTTAAAGTTGTTGCAGCGCACGACCATAATTCTTAAGCCGTATTTCTCTTTGAACTGCACAAGTTCGGTCTTTGTATGATTCATAGTAGACTAGCTCCCAAGGGAGTTTATCTTTTGTGGACTTGCTGGTACCTTTATTATGGGTGGCAAGTCTATTTTTGAGGTCGGTCGTATAGCCGATATAAATAGAATTATCTTTTTTGCTCTGTAATAAATACACATAGAACATAAGGTTATTCTAACTCAATCTTACGACCAGGGCTAATAGGTGCGGGGCGATTGCCCGACTGACTGAGGTTTTGATTATAACATAAAACATCACCAAAGGCAAGTAATAATTTAAAAAGGTTAAGGTTGGTGATAGTGCTTGTTTAAACTATAATAAAACTATCTACTGAGGGTCCTATTAGAATAAAAAAATATACCATAAAACCAAAACCGAATTTTTGCAGGAAATGCTGGCAGTTTTTGCAGCTGTTTCGTTTCGAGCATTTTTTGGGACTTCATTTGAAAGCGACAAAATTGAAGGTTTATAAGTGGTGGAGTGAGCGAAAGTTCTCGAATCCGGTCCATCTCCTTGTCTTAGTCGCTTATATTATTGGTGTTGGCAGTGGGTTCTCTCTAGCGCTGCCGAAGACCGGGGAGGCGGCAGTTGGGGATGCGGAGTGGTTCGCTGGGGAGGGCATAGTTGGCTACTTAGAGGGAGATAAAAATACTTGGCAGTCAGACTTCTCCTCGAATTCAGGTAATTACGCTAACGACGGAACTTACGTGTATTTTGGTGACAGGTTTAATAATTGCGTAAGGAAAATGAGTCTTGTAGACGGCTCTGTTTCGTGGGTGACTGGTTTATGCGCTTTTGATCTAAGCGGATATGTTGATGGCTCAAGAACGGATGCACGGTTTGACTACCCCGAAGCTACAGCCATAGATATCACGAATAAGTATTTATATGTAGAGGAAGATAATAACCACGACATAAGACGGGTAAGC
>CAYZJN010000087.1:1673-2416 GCA_964479115.1 uncultured Candidatus Saccharibacteria bacterium
GCTGATTATGGTTCAGTCACGACGGTTGTCGGGGATAATGCATTTTACACTTTCCAGGAAGGAATTGGGTCAGATGGACATCTCTTTCGATCAAGGGGTTTGGTGTATTCAGCGAAAAATAATTTTTTGTATGGAGCAGATCAGGGTAACCACATAATTATTTCTGTGGATCTAAATACCAATGAACTCAGGCTTGTAGCTGGCCAGCCCGGTATTATGGGATCAGGTGATGGGGTGGGTGGATTGGCCACATTTGATAAGCCAAATTGTGTTGATTTGTCTTCTGACGGCAACACGTTATACGTCGGTCAGGCATACAATATTCGGAAGGTTGATATCGCAACCGGAGAAGTTACTACACTTGCAGGTAGTTATCCAAACGATGGTATTATTGAAGGATTTGGTGATGATGCCCGGATGGGAAGTGCTTTAAGGGGTCTACAGTTAGATAGACGGAATGAGTTTCTGTATTTTGCGGATCAATATAATAATGCCATTAGAAAGCTTAACCTAGCTACAAATGAAACTAGCCTAGTGGTCGCATCTAGTGGCACCTTTACTTGGCCACATACACTTGTTGCTATAGATAAATATTTGTATTTTAAAAGTACAAACGAAACTATATGGCGCGTGGAAATTGATAATCCACCATTAGACTCATCACCCCCTGTTTTTCAAAATCTCCCAAACTCAACCAGCCCAATTAATATAACGGCAGACCAAATCATTCGAACTTCGCCAAT
>CAYZJN010000088.1:0-2385 GCA_964479115.1 uncultured Candidatus Saccharibacteria bacterium
ATGGTTTTTTTCTGATTCGCTAAAAAAACGATTTAAAGTTTCACGACCAACTCGAAAACGTTCTTCTTCGTGCCTTCGAGTATAAAAACCTTCTTTTGACCAGGAGTTTTCAAAAACCCTTAGAAGATCAACGGCTGTAATTTTTTTGTTCCTTTGCTTTGATTCAAAATAGTATTGTACAGCCGCATGGATAGCGCTGCCGTATATAATGGCATGATTTTTCATTAATGGAATCTTGTACACGTGAACATATTTAAATTTCAACGGACAGGAAAGATAATCATCAATTTGATGCGGATTTAAGACCAATGTTTTACCAGCCTGATAAAAACCGGCCATCATTTTAGCTATCTCGGGTTCGGTTGAAAAAGCTGTAATTTTTTCCAATGCGCTTAATTTGTATTTTTCATCAATTTCAAAATTTTGACCCATGGCCTCGATAACAAATTGCGAGACTTTATATTTTTTCTTACCGCCATGATCCTCTGAGGATGAAAGATAAAGTTTCTTTTTAGCCCTGGTCATAGCCACATAGAACAGCCTTCTTTCTTCCTCGAGATGTGTGTTTTCCTCAGTCAAATTCTCGTGGGTTAGTTCTGCGGGCAAGCTAAATTGCTCCGCTTGGCGCCTGGTCGGAAAGCATTCGTTGGAAAGATTTACTAAAAAAACCGTGTCAAATTCCAGCCCTTTGGCCTTGTGAACCGTAATAATGTTGACTGCTTGCAGATCCGGATCGATTTCCGCTGTTTGTGGATTCTCACCTGCCTCCAATAGTTGATCCAAATTATCGTAAAAATTGTGGATTGATTTGTCGGTGCTGATTAAATCAAATCCTTTGATTCTTTCAAAGAACTGAGAAATATTTTGGACTTTTATTTCGTCTTCGGCGTCTTTTTTAGCTGCCGTCAATAATTTTTTTAAATAACCTGTTTCGACCAAAAATCGATAGACCAATTGGCCGGCCGTTAATTCCTTAGATATTTCCCGAAAAGCATCTAAATCGGAAAGATAAACCTCTAATATCGCCAGACCTTCTTTGGAAACACCGGCTCGAATCCCGATTTCCAACGCTTCACGATAAACATCCTCCAGGCTTCCCGGATTACGACGCGCGAGTCCATTGAGATAAACCGCCTCCGAGACCGGCAGTTTATAAATATCGCCGGTCACAAGATGAAAATGGGCCAAATTATCAAGCGGATTAGCCAAAACCCTAACAAAACTAATTAAGGTGATGATTTCCGGACGAGCATAAAGACCGCTGCTACCCGATACCTTGTTTGCAATGCCTTTAGCGTTAAGAGCCTTCTCAAAAGGCTCAACATCGGAATTACGCCTGACTAAAATCGCAATTTGTGCCGGTTCTAGACCGGAAGAAATAGTTTTTTTAATTTTATCTGCCACCAAATCTGCCTCGGCCGATAACGTATATGAAAAACTGAATTCCACTGTTCCCGGTTCTTTGGCGTTTTCACCGGCCGGCTCCAATTTTTTATTAATTTTATTGGTCACTTCCAGCCGAGCCGGATTGTTTTGGGTAATCAAGTCATAAGATTTGTCCAAAATATTTTTTCCGGAACGGTAATTTTCATTAAGCACAATCTGTGTTGCTTTCGGCCAATTTTTGATAAAGTCCAAAATATTAGATAGGGCGGCTCCACGAAAGCGGTAAATACTTTGATCATCATCACCCACTACCATCAAATTCGCCTTTTGGGGCGCTAATAATTTTATCAGTTCATTTTGAGCATAATTCGTATCTTGAAATTCATCGACCAGAATGTATTTAAAGTTATCTTGATATTTTTTGAGGATCGGTGATTTTTCACGGAACAATTTTAAAAGTAATGTAATTTGATCACCGAAATCGATATATCCGTTCTGATGCAAAAGGTCATTATATTCACCGAAACATTTGGCAATTTCCAGCTGAATTTCAGCCGTTTCTTTAGTTTCCTTATCTTTGGCATTTTTAAGTCTTGTCTCAGCATAAAGTATGTATTCTGCAGCTTGGATGTCTTCGTCTTTTATTTTGGAAAAATATTTTAACAGACTTTGAGCGTAGCGATAGGGACTATTGAGCGGCCTCAAATGTTTCAGTGAGAATTCAAAAATATGCTGTCGAAAAAACATCAGTTGCTCGGGCTCGGAAAGAACACGAAAATCAACCGGCAAATCAAGCTCAATGGAATGATCGCGAATAATCCGATCACCAAAAGCATGAAAAGTAGAAATCCAAGTGTCGACAAAGCCATACGGCACAAGCTCATCAACCCGTTCCTCCATCTCAAGTGCGGCTTTGTCAGTAAATGTCAGAGCCAAAATTTCTTCCGGCTTGGCCAGTTTTTGCTCAATTAAATATGCTATTCGGCGCGTGATAACGGT
>CAYZJN010000089.1:0-2377 GCA_964479115.1 uncultured Candidatus Saccharibacteria bacterium
GTAACAACAATTATAACGGCAACATTTTCGCTGTTTTTATTGCCTTTTGCCGGCTTTAATTTTTGCTTTGAAGGTGTTGCTCTGGTGGCGCTCTATTCTATTATGATTGCTTTTGCTTCTGTTTTTACGATTCGAGCCATGCGTCATTTGGATGTTTCGATTGTGGCACCATTTTTTAACCTTGGAACTGCTTTTGCAGCCGTTATGGCTTTTTTCTTTTTCCGCGAGATTGTGACTCCCTTGGATTGGTTAGGTATAATCCTCCTCGTTATTGGCGGATATCTGCTGGAATTAAAGCATCGCAATTTACTGCAACCCGTTAAGGAGGTGCTTAAATCCAAGTCGCTTCATTATCTGCTGGGTGGCGTTTTGCTTTTTTCGGCCGGCTTTTTGGTCGCTAAATTTGCTTTGAACTATATCTCCCCGGTTGGTCTCTTTGCAGTTCAGCAAATCTTCGGACTATTGGTTTATGGCTTTATGACCTTTGCGATATATGGTGGTTTGCGTGATATTAAATCGGGTTTTAAGGGCGGAAAGATGCTGCTTCTGCCTATGGCTGTTTTGATTTTTGCGGAAAATATTATGCTTTTTGAAGCTTTAAAGGTGGGCGAGGCTTCTCTGGTTATTCCGCTTTACCGAACCTGGACGCTTTGGGCTGTCATTTTCGGTGGTCGAATCTTACACGAAAATCATATGGCAAAGCGAGCCATTTCGGCTGTCTTGATGATTGTGGGCGCAGTCCTTATACTTATATAGGAGATTTTCAATAAATATAATTCAAAAAATAACTGCTTATCTAAAAAAACATCAGGAAATTTTAATCCTTGTGATAATCTCTGGCTTGGCTTTGTTTTTTAGACTGTGGAAAATAGGAGAAATTCCCCCCGGAGTTTCGGCCAAGGAATTAGACACCCTGCAAGCGATTAATAATCTAAGTTTTAAGAATCTCTGGCTTGGCGGCAATTTTTATCAGGGCGGATATATTTATACCGGATTTTTGGTATTTAAGATTTTCGGGGCAAAGGTTATTTATTTAAGAATACTTTCGGCAATAATCGGCAGTCTGACTGTGCTACTTTCCTACATATTTATTTCAAAATGGTTTTCCAGTAAAGTGGCCGCTTTTTGCGGATTTTTGTTTGCAATTTCTTATTTCCATATTTCTGTTTCCCGTCTTATTTTGCCGGAGATAACTCTGCCGCTTGTGATTTTGGCTCTGTTTGTGGTTCTTACCGAAGCCTATCGGCGCAAGAGCATTTGGTTGTTTGGTATCGGTGGATTTCTAGCGGGTCTGGGTCTTTACACTAGTCCGGCGTTTATTTTAATGCCTTTGTTATTTTTGACATCGGGAATATACTTCTATTTTCGAAACAAGAAATTTATTACGGCCTATGCCCAAGAAATTGCTGTTAGCCTCGTGTCATTTTTAGCCGCGGCCATGCCTTTTTTTGTATCATTTATCTACCACCCAATGGATTATCTAACGCATTTTGGGTTTGACCGGAGCTTTATCCAAATCATTATCAATATCGGGACAATCGCCAAAATGATCTTTTCCGGCACCAACCCGGACTTTTTCATTAACATCGGCACCGAACCGCTTTTTGACCCCTTTGTTTATATGACAGCCTTTTTTGGCTTGGCTCTAGCTATTATGACAATCGAAAGACGCAAATACTTCTTTGTTGTTTTATGGGGGATTATCTTCTTTCTATACGCGGCTTTAAAAAGAGGCACTCAAATCACTGACCTAATCGGCATATTGCCCGTTATTTTTACTTTTTCCGCTCTAATTCTGAATTATATTTTGGACAAGTGGTTTGCAACCTTTCCGTTCAATAAAAAAGCACAAATGGCTATAATCTTTGCGCTCTCGGTGTTTTTCGCACTAAGTTCGTTGTATAATTTTGACAGATACTTTACGGCTTACCAAAGTTCGCTTCAAGTCAAAAACGAGTTTTCGGCTCAAACATTGGTGCCGCTAAAATAATAAGCTAACCCTTCGGGCTTTTTGCTCGGGGTGGGGTAAAACCCAGGGGGAAAGATGAAAAAAACAATAAGCGTGGTGATACCGTGTCGAAATCAAGAGGACAAAGTTGACGATACCATTGATCATATTAAAACTGTTGCCAAAAATCTGGACGATTTTGAGGTAGAAATTGTTTTTGTTAATGACCGATCTAGCGATAATTCGGTTCAGATTGCTCAAAAACATCTCGTGGATTATGCCAATTCTCAAATACTACATACAGATGAAAAATACGTCGGAAACGGAAAGGGAATGGCAGTTGAGTTGGGTATGTCTAAAGCAAAAGGGGATTATCGATTATTTATGGATGCTGATAATTCAACTAAATTTGAAGAAATCGTTAAGTTT
>CAYZJN010000090.1:0-2335 GCA_964479115.1 uncultured Candidatus Saccharibacteria bacterium
GATTTTAAATAAAACCAAGGTTTTTCCGGCCCGAACTTGGGCTAAAAATGAAGATGAACACCAAATTGAGGTTTTGTTTTTGACTGAAAAAGAACCTCAAAATTGGGAAGTTTTGTTACGCGGGAAAGTTAGAGAAGGTGAAAAATTATTTTTTACACCCTCGGTTTTTGGTATTGTTTACAAAAATAACGGCCTTTATCTTGAGATGAATATTAAAAAAGAAGCACTTCTAAAACTGCTTGCTGTAATCGGGGAAATGCCGCTACCGCTGTACATTAAAAGAAGAGTCAGCAAGGCAGATGAAAAAAATTATCAAACTGTTTTTGCGAAAAAAATCGGTTCAGCGGCCGCGCCGACAGCCGGTTTGCATTTTACGCCGCGGCTTCTTTTGAATTTAAAAAATAGGGGTATTCAGATCGAATATGTCACACTGCATGTCGGTTTAGGCACCTTTGCACCAATCAGAACCGAGAAAGTGGAAGATCACCCGATTCATTCGGAGTTAATTGAAATTGAGGCTGGTACAGCCAAGCGCTTAAATTCAGCCAAAAAACAAGGCCGTCGGCTCATTGCTTGCGGAACAACGGTAATGCGAACACTGGAATCGGCGGCCGAGAATGATCAAATTTCTGCTTTTCGGGGCCCGACTTCTCTTTTTATTCACCCCGGCTTTCGTTTTCAAATTGTCGACGGATTAATCACTAATTTTCACACACCAAAATCATCGCTACTAGCGCTTGTTTTTGCTTTTGCCGGGCAATCCAATATTCAAAAAATTTACCGGTATGCCATCAAAAACAAATATTGTTTTTTTTCCTACGGCGACGGCATGCTGATCCTATAAAAAATTAGCATAACTGTTATAATATTTTTATGGTTAAGCGCTGGTTTTTTACCTTAATCATTATCTTGTTTATCACAAGCCCGATACCCGTTTTCGGTGTTTCTGATACGGTTGTGATTAATTCTTTTCGTCTTCGGACAAACGAAAAAAGTACTGATGAATTTGTTGAGCTTTATAACGCCGGCATTAACGCTGTTTCACTGAAAGATTGGCGAATTAGAAAATATACCTCTGGTGGCACCAGTTATTACAATCTTTTGACGACATTTCCGGAAATTACATTGGAGGCAAGCGAAAGTCTTATCATTGCTCATAAGGATTATAGCGATACTGCCGATTTATTTTATTCAACATCGTATTCATTGGCCGAAGACAACTCCTTGGTTCTTTATTCCGATGCCGGGAAAACTGAAATTGACCGAATCGGCTGGGGAAGTGCCAAATTGTTTGAAGGCACGCCTTTGCCGAATCTCAAACCGGATGAAATTTGGGAACGAAAAGAACCAGGTCTAGACACCGACAATAATATGGCTGATTTTGAGCTGCGAGCGACCGTTTCTGAAACAGGCGAATCTCCTGTTACTGGAACCAAAGATAATGTTGGCGCGATTGTCTCCAGTCTTTTTATTACCGAACTGATGCCTAATCCGGAGGGGGCTGATTCCGGCAAAGAGTGGGTTGAGTTTTTTAATGGCGGCACCGATTTGGACTTATCCGGCTATAGCCTTACCGATAAATTAGGCTCAGTTAAAACGTATTACTTCCCATCTGGTTTTAGCCTAACGAGCGAGCAATATTTTGTTTTCCCGCTCAAAGGAACCGGCATTTCCTTGAATAATGATGGCGACGCCCTAGAAATAAAAGATCCAGATGGTCGGATTGTTGCTAGTAGCGGTTCGAATTATGGCACAGCAAAAGAAGGGGCTTCTTGGTCTTATGATGGTGCTGCTTGGCAATGGACTAAAGTCCCGACGCCTGGCGCTGTCAATATTATCGAGGTGCCGGTTGCGGCTACTAAAGCAAAAACGACCAAATCCAAAACCGTTAAAAAGGCGGCTATCCCCAAAGCTTCGGTCAAAGGGTCTTCAGCAGAAGCGGATGATCTTTTTGAGGCTAGGGAACAGCGCGTTAACGAAAATGATAAAAAGATCGGCATGATTTTAATCGTTCTCGCACTTGTCGGCGGCCTCGCTTATACTGTATATACTAATTGGAGCCAAATTCGTGAAGTTTACCTCAAAGAGCGAAAAAAATACTATCAATTTCGCCAAAAAATACGCCAAAAAACTACAAAGGGGTAATGTTTTATATCTAATTGGTGAGTTGGGTGCTGGAAAAACTCAATTTGTTAAAGGCTTGGCTGAAGGTTTGGGTGTCGAAAAAAACGTTTCCAGTCCAACTTTTGTTTATGAAAATATTTATGAAGGTAAAAAAGGCGCCAAACTTTATCATTTTGATCTGTATCGTATGCACGACCCGCGCGAATGGCTG
>CAYZJN010000091.1:0-2305 GCA_964479115.1 uncultured Candidatus Saccharibacteria bacterium
GAAACGTTAGAATTTAAAGTTAAGGACATACTATTTTATTTTGACGAATTTTAATTTCCCGACCTGAATCACCATCCCGGAAATCGGCTCAAGAACTGCTTCCCGGTCACCGATTGCGACTCCGTCAACTTTTACTCCACCCTGTTCCAACAAACGACGTGCCTCTGATTTAGAAGCAGCAAACCCGATTGTTACCAAAATATCAGCTAAAGGCTGTGTTAGCGCCTGTAATTTTATTTCCGGCATTTTTTTGGGCATTTCTTTATTTTTGAATTGGTGCTCAAAATTTTCGGCCGCTTTACCTGCTTCAAATTCACCATGGTATCTAGCTACAATATTATGAGCAAGAATTTCTTTGATTTCCTTGGGATTGCGACCTTCTTTAACTTCTTTTTGATAAGAAGTTATGGTACTTTCGGGCAAATCCGTAGCCAAAGTAAAAAATTGCCACATAACATCATCGTTCATCGACATTAATTTGCCGTATTTTTGCTCCGGCGTATCCAGAAGATAGACAGCGTTATCATAGCTTTTACTCATTTTACGCCCGTCAGTGCCCACAAGCAGGTCAAAAGTCATAACATCTTGAGGTTTTTGACCGTATTTTTTTTGTAGGGTTCGACCAGCCAATAAATTAAAGTACTGGTCATTGCCACCGATTTCCACATCGGATTTTATCGCGACCGAATCCATACCCTGAAGGAGCGGATATAAAAATTCATGAAGTCCGACCGGTTTATCGGCCTTGAGTCTTTTGGCAAAATTATCGCGTTGCGCCATTTGGTTAACGGTAAAATTCATGGCTTGCTCCAGCATATCCCGTTTGGATTGTTTTTCGTGCCAGTCAGAATTATGATAAATTTCCGCTTTTTTTAAATCGAGAATCGTGCCTATTTGGTCAAGGTAACTTTTTTTGTTGGCATCAACCTCGGCCCGAGATAACGGTTTTCTTTCTGATTCTTTATCGGAAGGGTCGCCGATCCATGCCGTGTAGTCTCCGATTATTAAAACTACCTTATGCCCCAGTTCCTGAAACTCTCGAAGTTTCCAAAAAGTAATAGCATGGCCCAAATGGACCTTGGGACCGGTCGGATCGATACCGTATTTAATTCTAAGTTTTAGCCCGGCCTTTAAAGCATTCTCGAGATGATCTTTCTCGATTATATTAGTAACTCCCCGTTCAAGCAGGTCTTTGACGTCTGTATTTTTGGTCTTTTCTTTTCTTTTCATGTTTCTCTGACTTTACATTATAGCTTGGCTCTATTATAATTCAAAAGTTAACACTGAACTATAGGCAATGCCTTTAAGATACTCTGGACCAAAACGAATAAAAAGATTAGCGCACCGCGCCAGAAGAGGTGGTGTCACTTTTGTTAAACCTAATTTCGGTAAATTTTCGGTTCAATCAGTCAAAAATTACTTTAAATATCTATTTACAACCAAGGAAGGGCTTAAGAAAGTCGGAACCGCTGCTGGAATTTTTGTTTTGATAATCATTGGTCTTTTTGGCTGGTTTGCTAAAGACCTCCCGACTCCTAATAAAATTAACAGCCGATTCTCAGCGCAAACAACACAAATTTTTGACCGCAACGGTAAATTACTTTATGAAATGCACGGCGACAAAAACCGTATTTTGGTTGAATGGAATGAAATTCCAGAAAACGTAAAAAATGCGACCGTTGCCATTGAAGATAAAAGTTTTTATAAACATACCGGATTTTCTATAACCGGCTTCACCCGAGCGTTCTCCGGTGTTATTACTTTCGATCGCTCAAAGGGTGGCGGCTCAACTATTACCCAACAGTTCGTTAAAAACGCACTATTAACTTCAGAACGATCACTGGCCAGAAAAATAAAAGAGCTGATTCTGTCGATCGAAATTGAGGCGATGTACAAAAAAGACGATATTCTGAAAATGTATCTTAATGAAATTCCCTACGGTTCTAATGCCTATGGCATTAAAGTCGCCGCTAAAACCTATTTCGACAAGGAATTAAAAGACCTAACGCTTGAAGAATCGGCTGTACTCGCTGCCATGCCCCAAGCGCCGACTTATTATTCCCCTTTTGGCAGCCATAAGGATGACCTTATGGCTAGAAAAAATTTGGTTTTAGATTTAATGGCGGAACAAGGCTACATTGAAAAAGAAGAAGCTGAAGAAGCCAAAAAGAAAGAAATTGTTTTTTCCAACAATCCTTACGGAAATATTACTGCACCGCATTTTGTGATGTATGTCAAAGAAAAATTGGTAGAAAAATACGGTGAGCAAATGGCTTCCGAAGGCGGCTTAAAGGTTTACACCTCG
>CAYZJN010000092.1:0-2290 GCA_964479115.1 uncultured Candidatus Saccharibacteria bacterium
GTACAGTTTTTATATGCTCCTGCCCGATTGTTTGCCGGAAATTATCCGGTCGATACTTGCGATAAAGCGCAATTTTCTGCAAAATCCTACTCCTTTCAGATGAGCTTTCCTATTATAGACTGACTCGAGGCACTATAAAACCCAAAGTATCGGCATTTCTGTCGATATGCTGTGGACAAGCTCTATTTAAGTTAACGGAATAGAAAGCAAATTTCCAGTAGACAAATTATATTTCCAGTTCGGTGGCCGGTGTTTCATTTGGTTCCGGTAGACTACCGGGGGTTCTTTCGCCTAAACTATTAGTCGTATCAGTTGGGGTTTGTGGCAAAAAACTTTCTTCCGGTAGGGTATTGTTTTCGAAACTGTCCTTCAGGATGTCGGTTACCGGAGCTTCAGTTGTGGGTAGTTCGGTATTTGTACCGCCTTGCACAGGTATGGTTGGAGTGCTTTCAACGGCAATTTCCGGTTCGACAACAGGTTCAACGGGCGGCGGCGTTATGGCATCTGGGACCTTAAAAATATCCGCTTCGGGTAGATTATCAGCTGGTGATATTGGTGAGAGGTCTGATGTCGGCACTTCAATATTGCCTAAAGGCGCTGGCGGTGTAACCTCTGCAGGTGCTTCTGCTTGTTCTTTGGGTGCCTCTGGCTGCGGCTGCGCTTTATCCATATCCAGCATTGTTACGTCCACCGTTTCTTTAGCCTGCATGTCTTCGCTGATTTTGTTCTCTTCGGGCACGTCATGAATAATGTTCTCCAGCGCGGCCCAATCGGATTTTCCATCGGCCGGAACGACGATAGTGACGCGATCCCCGGGCTTGGCCTTGAAATAGGTGACTGACGCAAAAAGAATATTGTATTTCTTGCCTTCGGCCTGTACCTGATAGTTATTATCTTCAAAAACTAAGCTACCAACCAAATTTTTACGTTCCACCGGACCGATTTGTTTAAAAATAAAGCTGCCGTCTTCCGCCACCGTAAGTTTAAGTTTATCGCCTTCAATCATTTTTGATTTGGAAGCGTAATTAGCAGGCACGGGGTAGGCTTTGCCTTCCGGACCGACCATATTTTCACCATTAAAAATACCCTCAATTACCTTGCCTCCTTCAGTTGTTTTCAACTCCTTGAGGCTCTTTGAGGGCTTTGCGCTTTTGTATTCCGAAATATCTTCACCGCCTAGTTCTGAAAGCGCCTTTTTAGCTGATTCCAGATTTTTTTCCGCATTGGCGATAAATTTTTTGAGTTCTTCTATTTCTTTATTATCCTGGGGACTCCCCGAGGGATTTTGATTTTTATTTTCGTCTGCCATTTTTTAAGCCACCTTTCGGCAGCCCCTCCTTTTATTTTTGTTTTCAAGAAAACTTTAGCAAATCCGCCTCTTTATGTCAAAATTTATGCTTGTATCTTGCTAAAAATGCCTTTTTAAAGCTCTTAAATTTACCGTTCTTGATAGATGCGCGAATTCCCTCCATCAGCCGCATCATAAACCGCAGATTATGAAGGGTGGTTAAGCGAATCCCCAACACCTCACCGACGTTAAGTAGATGCCGAACATAGGCGCGGCTAAAGTTTTGGCAGGCATAACAATCGCAGCCCGGCTCGATTGGAGATTTATCTAATTTGAATTTAGCATTATTTAAGTTCATTTTGCCTAAAAAAGTGTAAACCGTGCCGTTTCGCGCAAGCCGGGTTGGTGCCACGCAATCAAACATATCCACGCCCAAGGAAACGGCCGCCAGAATGTCTTCTGGCTCCCCCACGCCCATCAAATAACGCGGTTTGTCCTCTGGAATCAGTGGCAACGTCGCTGCAAGTGCCGCTTTTTGCTTTTGCTTTCCCTCGCCGGCGTTTGCGACCCCACCGATCGAAAAACCGTCGGGATTAAGTTGCGACAAGGCCTCAAAGGATTTTTGCCGCAAGTCTTTGTGCGTGCCGCCTTGGATGATGGCGAATAAAGCACCACTCTGAGCCTTAAGCTTTTTATGATATTTACTGGCACGCGCAAACCAGACCGAAGTCAGCTCCACCGCTTTTTCGATTTCGGCTTTGTCCGCCTCGGCGGAGGGACAAACGTCGAGCGGCATCATAATGTCACTGCCCAGATTAGTTTGAATCTCAATCACCTTTTCCGGTGTAAACAGGTGCTTTGAGCCGTCGTAAACCGAGCGGAATTCCACGCCCTGCTCCGTTATTTTTACCAATGACTCACCATTCTTGCTTTCGGCCAGCGAAAACACCTGATAACCACCAGAATCGGTTAAAATTAGGTGCTTCCAACCCATAAACCTGT
>CAYZJN010000093.1:0-2237 GCA_964479115.1 uncultured Candidatus Saccharibacteria bacterium
ATGAATTTAGAAACCAAAACGTTTTGGTATCTAACGTCCGGTTGTATTTTTCTTTTCTCGGTTCTGCGTGAATCTCTTGCCATATTTATGCTTTCTTTGCCCCGTATTTACTTCTACCTTGTTTGCGATTAGCTACTCCGGCGGTGTCTAAATTACCGCGAACAATATGATAGCGTACGCCAGGCAAGTCTTTTACTCTGCCACCACGAATAACAACCACACTGTGTTCCTGTAGGTTGTGCCCGATGCCCGGAATATAAGCCGTGACTTCCATTTGATTGGAGAGACGGACTCTGGCAATTTTACGAAGAGCTGAGTTCGGCTTTTTGGGGGTTGTGGTAGAAACTTTAACACAAACGCCACGCTTAAACGGTGAATTAGTGGGAAGCATTCGGTTTTTCAGAGCATTATAAGTTCGACCCATTGCCGGAGCTTTGGTTTTTCTGATTTTGGTCTTGCGACCCTTTCTGACTAGTTGATTTATTGTTGGCATAATTGTTTATTTTCTCTTGATCCGTATTTTGGACTCGTAGATTTTAGCAGATTTAGAGCTCCTCTTCAAGATTTTCTTTTGATACGTCACTTAAAGTTGTGTTCAAGTTAATCACCGGTCTTTCAGGCAACGGTGCCGGAGTAACGATGCTTGAATCATAACCTGTTCCAACCGGAATCAGTTTACCGATAATCACGTTTTCTTTCAGACCTTGCAAGTGATCAATCTTACCTTCCGTTGAAGCAGAAATAAGCACACGATTGGTTTCCTGAAAAGACGCAGCGGAAAGCCAGCTGTCGGTTGAAAGTGAAACTTTAGAAATCGGCAAGAGCAGATTTTCATAGGAAGCAACTTTTTTACCGGCTTTTTTAACTCTTTCGTTTTCTTCAACAAGCATCTTGCGGGAAATAATTTCACCGATAATGAAAGTAGAATCTCCCGGCTCGTCAATTCTGGCACGTGAGAACATTTGGCGGATAATCACTTCGATATGTTTGTCGTTGATGGTCTGACCTTGAGTAGCGTAAATCTTTTGAATTTCAAGCGTGATGTAGCGTTGGACTTCAGCCTCACCAATCAATTCAAGAGCCTTTTGCAAGTTCCACGAGCCTTCAGTAAGCTGAGCACCTCGTTTTACTTCTTCCCCATCTGAAACCAAAATTTTTACTTGAGGCATAATTTCATATTCGCGCATATCAGCTTCTTTGGTAAGCTCGAGAGTTTCACCCTTAATTTTGACAATACCGTTGGCTTTAGCGCGAATTGGTTTCTTACCTTCTTTTACGGCTAGAACGTCTTTGATTTCAACTACAGAATTATTTTTGACAGCCGGTTTGTATCCTTTGATTTCGTAAACTTCCTTATCAACAATCATAGAAACCAACTTAACCTTCTTTCTTTTGCCGGTAGAATCGATGAGAATACGGCCGTCGATTTCCGCGAGTACCGCTTCACCCTTTGGAGTTCTGGCTTCAAAAAGCTCTTCGACACGAGGCAAACCTTGAGTGATGTCAACGCCGACGACACCTCCAGTGTGAGTAGTTCTCATCGTTAACTGTGTGCCCGGTTCACCGATGGACTGAGCGGCAATAATACCGACAGCGGTTCCCATTTGAACCGGTTTGGCATTGGTCAAATCGGCACCATAACATTTCTGACAAACACCCCATTTTGTTTTACAGGAAAGGATAGAACGGATTTTAACTTCGTTAATTCCATGCTTATCAATATCGCCGGCAACTTTTTCGGTGATTAGAGTGCCTTTTGATACGACAATCTCGCCAGTTTTCGAATTAACTATTTTTTCAGCCGTGAACCTGGTTATTAGACGGTTGGCAAATTCTTCACCAATTTTTTGCGATTCTGTTCGAGAAACAACCAAACCTTCGGTGTCTTTACAGTCTTCTTCGGTGATAATCACGTCTTGTGAAACGTCTACCAAGCGACGAGTCAAATAACCGGAGTCTGAAGTTCTAAGGGCAGTATCGGCAAAACCTTTTCGAGTACCATGAGTCGAGATAAAATATTCCAACGTGGAAAGACCTTCTTTATAGTTGGACTTGATTGGAAGCTCGATAATCCGACCGGCAGCGTTAACCACGTTACCTTTCATGGCTCCGAGTTGACCAACTTGTTTCATATCTCCTCTGGCGCCGGAATTCATGGCAATTGTTAGGAAGGACCAAGGGTTGAGTGAGCCGGCCAAGGATTCTTGGACTTTATCTTTGGCTTCCTGCCAAACTTC
>CAYZJN010000094.1:0-2222 GCA_964479115.1 uncultured Candidatus Saccharibacteria bacterium
TCCGCTCCATGAACTTTGCTGCCGGCAATGGCAAACATTTCTTCCTTAATAGTTAACTCCCGCGTTGAAAGAGAACCACGGGATTTTGAGTCCTTGATTTCACAACCTTCAAATTTTCCGATAGAAATATGCATTGTCTCAATTATAAAATTAAAAACTAAAAATTAAAAATTTATTTATTATTCAAGCTTGGCGGCGATATTATATTCGGAAACTTTTTCAGAAAGTAGCGGAAAGTCAGCCAGGTTGCGGTTTTCCAAAAATTGTTCGGCGGTTTTTCGGACCGAGGCAATATAAAGTGGGTCTTTAAGAACCGCAAGTAATGTTTCATCAATTTTACCGTGCTGGGAAATTCCTAAAAGTTCCCCAGGCCCACGCAAATCCAAATCCTTTTCGGCCAATTCAAAACCATTTTTTGAACTGACCAAGGCTTCGAGCCGATTTTTAGTGACCTCGTTCCAAGTATTGGCAAAAAGGAAACAATAAGATTGGTGCTTACCTCGGCCAACCCTGCCGCGAAACTGATGCAATTGAGCGAGCCCAAATCTTTCCGCACCCTCAACCACCATAATCGCCGCGTTTGGAACATCAATGCCAACCTCGATAACAGAAGTAGAAACAAGAATATCCAACTTACCGCCGGAAAAATCCTTCATCACAGCTTCTTTTTCAGCCGACTTCATTTTACCGTGCAAAAGCCCAATTTTATTTTGAGGAAAAACATTTTTACGTAAATTCTCAGCTTCAGCTTGGACAGATTTGACACCTAATTTATCAGATTCAGAAATCAAAGGACAAATTACAAAAACCTGACGGCCTTCTTTTATTTTGCCGGCGATAAAGCTATAGCCATCATCTCTTTTTTCCGGCGGCACCAGATGAGTCGAAACTTGCTTGCGTCCCGGTGGCATTTCCGTAAGCACCGAGATATCCAAATCACCAAAAACGGTAATCGCTAGCGTTCGTGGAATCGGCGTGGCACTCATTGAAAGAAAATGCGGCGCAATTCCGGAAATACCATTCGCTTTTTTCAACATCATTCTTTGTTCAACACCAAAGCGATGCTGTTCATCAATTATTACTAAAGCCAGCGTCCAGTAGTTGATTGCCTCTGTCAAAAGCGCATGAGTCCCAATTATCACATTGATTTCATTGTCGGCAATTTTTTGAAGTATTTCTTTTCTTTCGGCCGGTTTTGTGGAACCGGTCAAAAGCGCCACCTTAATTTCAAAATTGGAAAAAAGATTTTGGAATTCTGCGAAATGCTGTCGTGCCAGAATTTCGGTCGGGGCGATGATTGCAGTCTGATAACCGCGCGACGTTACCATTGCTGCGGCCATTGCCGCGACTACGGTCTTACCGCTTCCGACATCACCCTCGAGCAAACGATTCATCGGCGTTGTTTTGGCAATATCTTTAAGTATTTCCCAAGCAGCCTTGCGTTGTGAATTCGTTAATTCATATGGGAGATTACCGACAAATTTTTTTCCGACTTTTTCATCATAGGTAACAGCAACTGCCCGATCTGCAATGTTAGCCTTACGATTCGAAAGCACAGCCAATAAAAGACAAAAAAGCCGATCAAATTTGAGTCGGTCTCTGGCTTTTCCGAGCTCAATAAAGGTTTCCGGATAATGCATTGTCCGTACTGATGCCGGTAAATCCATTAGATTATGTTTTTGTTTGATTGCTTCCGGCAGATAATCCTTGATGGAATAAACCAGTTTAGCAAGTGGAGCTATTTTGGCCCGCAGCCATTTTGACGATAACCCCGCCGTTTCCCCGTAAACCGGTACAATTCGGCCGACATGTCTAAGATCTTCCTGCCCTTCGCCGTGCACTTTTTCCCAAGCCGGCGCACACATCGAAAGTTGTCCGAATGACCATTCCAATTTACCGGCCAAAAATATTTCATCGCCTTTTTTAAGGGTTTTATCAAGAAAGGGCTGATTAAACCAAACAGCTTTCAGAGATCCCGTTTCATCAGTCAAAACCACCTCAGTTACCGGCATTCCTCGTCGGCTCTTTTTAGTGGTAATGTCAAAAATAACGCCCTTAACGGAAACGGGTTCATCAATCCGGATTTTTGCGATTGGCGTAATTTTAGAAAAGTCATCCCAGCGACGCGGAAAATACATCAAAAGATCCCGCACGGTTTTAAGGCCAAGCTTATGGAGTTTTTGGCCATAGCTTGCGCCCACCCCCGGTATTTCGGAAACGTT
>CAYZJN010000095.1:0-2205 GCA_964479115.1 uncultured Candidatus Saccharibacteria bacterium
CAATATCAACATCAGCAAAAAGTGCGATTTTGGCTAGATGTTCTTTTTCGAGCGCCCTATCGGAGCGACAGCCGATAACGTCAGGATGTATTCCCAAGGACATCAAATCGCGGATAGAATTTTGCGCCGGTTTGGTTTTGATTTCTTTTGAGGTTTCCAAATAAGGTAAAAAAACCAGGTGAACATAACAAACGTTTTCCGATCCGACTTTTCGTCTCATTTGACGAATAGCCTCTAAAAAATGTAGTGCCTCGTAATCGCCGATGGTGCCGCCGATTTCGATGATATGAATGTCGTATCCCTTGGCCGCTTCCATAATATATTCCTGAATACGGTTAGTGATGTGCGGAATAACCTGTACTGTTTTGCCCAAATAGCCGCCACACCTTTCGTTTTCCAACACCGAAAGATAAACGCGTCCGCTCATCAAGGACGATTTTTGGGAAAGCGGCTGATCTAAAAATCTTTCATAATGGCCCAGGTCAAGATCTGTTTCAGCCCCGTCATCAGTGACAAAAACCTCACCGTGTTCACCGGGGTTCAATGTTCCCGCGTCGCAATTTAAATAAGGGTCACATTTCTGCATATTAACTGAAAAACCCCGGCTTTTAAGGACGTGCCCTAAGGAAGCAGCCATAATCCCTTTGCCGAGGCCCGATATTACTCCTCCGGTAACAAAAATGTATTTGGTATTTTTTGCCAACTATCCCCCTTCTTTCTATTTTAATTATCTTTTTACGATTTTCCAGACCAAATTGAAAGAGGGCTCTCACCCTCTATCAAAATGGCGCTATTTTTCAGAGTAACCGACGTAAACAGCAGCTGCACCGACAACAACCTTTACCCACGTGTGCCATACGGGTTCAGTTGCGCTAAGATCTACACCCAGAAGAGTAAGTAGACCCATCACCAAGATAACGGCGCCTAAAACCATGAGAACGACTTTTGATTTTGGCATAATTCCACCTCCTTTTTTTTATCGACCTTAATTAAATTTTAAGCCTTAGATTTAAGAAATCAAGTAAATCAGATAACCGGCCGCGATACTGGAAAAAAATACTAAACCCAAGATGTTCCAAACCTCTTTTTTGGGCAGTTTATTAGACAAAAGCACAATTAAAGCATCGCCGGAGGCGACCGAAAGACCAGCTACAGCCCCACCAAAATTTAGAAGACCGTTCGAATAAAGACTAGCCAGAGCGACAGAAGTTCCGCAGCCCGGTACTAAACCAAAAAGACCCGCCAAAAGTGGCTGGTATGGTCCACTTGCGGCAATAATATTTGAAAGACCTTCAAAGCCAAAATAATCTTTGGAATAATTAAAGACAAACAAAACAATAAAAATAAAGAAAACAATCTTGGCACCGTGCTCTAGGACGTGTAATATCATACCCGATATACTGTGACGGTGTTCGTGGATACTGCAGCAATAGCCGATTTGGGGGTTACCAATACCTTTTTGGGCACGATATTTAACCACCGCGTCAATCGCAAATCCGGCAATTATCGCGAGTAAAAATTTGACTGCAAATAGCGGTAGGAAATTAAATTTCTGAGGGATAAAAACATAGATTGCTTCATCTGAAGTCGCAATCATTGCGGCCACAATCGCCCCAAGGCTAACCAGTCTTTTGGCATAAAGTACCGCCACGGCCGCAGCTGCATTGCAACCAGGCAACATCGCAAGAGCTGCAGCCCAAAAAGGTAAAAATCTTTGCCTTTTTTCAAAAAAATCAATTAATTTTTTACCGAAGCGATGATTGAGATATTCAACTAAAAATAAAACCGGCAAAATCACGGCTGTAATTTGCAGAACTCTTTTTGCTGTTTCTAAAAGCACATCCCAAATCATATTTATTTCCTAAACGGGCATATCCCCAAGAAGGCACAGCGATCGCATTCGCCGTAACCGGGCCGAGCCGAAAAGTCGGCCGCTCTAATCCCTTCTCCTACAGTATTTATGGTTTCAGCCGTTTTATCAAGTTGCTTATCGTTTTTTTCAACTGAACCAAGAAGACCAGAGTCAACAAAATGCAAAGAAACCTTTTCGGGTATTACACCCGTGTTTTCGCGCCAAGAAAGAGCATAAATTGCAACCTGGTTATTTTCGGCCACTCGACGATCCGCTTCGGCTTGCGTTTTGACATTAGCTGTTTTAAAATCTCTGATTTCTGTTTTGCCGGCCCGGTTATAAACGGCGTCATA
>CAYZJN010000096.1:0-2186 GCA_964479115.1 uncultured Candidatus Saccharibacteria bacterium
GTATCTACAGTGCAACCGCCGTTGTTGGTCTCGGCTGAGCCGGTATCACCGGTTGTGGTTGCGGGCTGCGTGACGCCGCCCGAGCCAGTACCGATTGCACCGGATTGATCGGGGCCCTCACCGCGGTTCTCTTCAGTTAGCTCGGCACTACCGTCTTGGTAGGTCGGCGCATTCGCGTCAACGGGTGCGGCCGGATCGTATGCCGTTGCAGTGTTCGGATGATGGGGCGTTAGCGTCCCATTCGGATCCGAATTCCGCGTCGGACACGGCTCGACGGGCGGCGGAGGTGGTGGAGGCGGCGGAGGTGGAGGCGGCGGTGGAGTATCGGGTGATTCACCCAGCACTCCCGGTGGTCGGTAGGTGGTGATGTTCAGGCAGTTTGCCTTTATTCCATCACCTTTCTCGACTTCGCCGTAGTACGGATTGGCCTCAGACCAGCTGAGGTAGTACATTCCCGCCTCGTAGGCAAACGGTCCGCGACAATAGCGGTCCGGTTTGCCCTTGATGGGTCCGGTGTTCCAGACTGGGATCGGGGTGGTTACCGATACCAATGCCGAGGAACGACCGTTTTGGTCGATGACCTCGTTAGCCACTTCCCAGGCAACCGCGAGCCTTGCCACATCAAGTGAAGCGAAGTGATCCGCGTTCTCCCGATAGATGGCATACCACATCGCCTTTGCGCCGGAGCGTTCCAGCGAGTTGGCATTGGCCTGGACTTGCGCCCAGGTTGCCCTGGTCGGATCGTCGACCTTGACGAATGACGGAAAATCCGCCTCGTCAAAGACGACTTCGTCCATGACCGGTTGTGGCGTCGCGGTTGTTTCCGCGACGTCGTCGGCCTGCTTCTTGGGGCTGCCGGAGCAACCCTTAAAGGCAAGACCAACGAGAACCAGAACTAGCACGAGAATCGCTAGTGCGCCCACGATCTTGACGATCCTGGTCGTTCTCGCGACTCTTGTTTCGTGCACTTCAACCCCCGTGGGCTGATGCTGCTCCATTGCGGGAGTAGCTTCTGTCTCCTCGGGAGGCACTACAACTTCATCGGACATCTCAAGCGCCCCCTTCTGGGGTTTGTAGTTACATTGCTATATTTAAGCCAGCCAGGCTTTATCAAGGAGCTCGCCGACTGATTACGGCGTGTGTTGTATCAAAATCACCCTAAAAACGGATGACAGGTTAATATATCAAAAAACAGCCCTTTTGTCAAGCATTTTAGCTTTTTAAAGCATTTTATTTTAGGTCAAAATAACCAAAAAAACTAATGGTTTGATTTTTCTACAACTAAAGCAAGCGCAATTAACGCGAAAATCCAGAATATTGGGTTAAAAAACAATCCTAAAAAAAGACTCGGTTTAAGCATAAATAGACCAAGCAGAATCATTACGGCAGCAAGCAACAGGTGCATTTTACGTCCAAAAAGTTCCTGCCAATTTATCATTTTCTCCGTTGACATCCGATTTGAGGCAGCTAAATAAATTAAAAGTAATGGCGCCACAAAAACCAAATTGTAAACAAGCAGGTAAATTATACCGGAAGCAAAAGATTCCTTGGCTTGTAAATATCCCAAAACAGCCAAATAAACCGCTCCTGAACATGGGAATTCGGTAATTCCCACCAGCACTCCTAAAACAATTGCAGCCGGGATAGTCGCCTTATGCGCCCATTCACCGGCTTTTTGCCGTACAGAAAGAGGCATCCGAATCGAGAAGGGATTGTTTGGGAAAAAATATTCAATAATATTCAAAATACCAAAAAGAATTGAGATACTTGCTGCCACATAGAGAACAAAATTCGGGATACCGAGGAATTGAAAAACTCTCAGTAAGCCTAGTCCAATCAAAAAATAAGTAACATAAATGGCGGAAATATAAAAAAACCCAAAAGTAATAATAGTTTTATGTGACTTTTGCATTGAAAACATTAACCCGATGTAAATCAGCAGCAAAGAAATCGCACAAGGATTAAAGCTGTCTAGAAAAGCAGTAGATAGAATCAAGGGTAGTGTAACGTTCATTGCTATTTATCTTTCCCGCAACATTTTTTATATTTCTTTCCACTGCCGCAGGGGCAAGGGTCGTTTCGACCGGTTTTGTGAGAATTTGGAATTGCTTTTGTCTGTTTTTTTGCTGACACCTCTTCCTTTGTCTGCTGTTCATTAGGCTTTGCTTGGATTTGAGCGCGGAATA
>CAYZJN010000097.1:0-2169 GCA_964479115.1 uncultured Candidatus Saccharibacteria bacterium
TTCAATTACTTCTGGATTTTTTCGATGTAACAAAATTCTGGCACAAATTTTGAGTTTCCAAATTACAATTTTTTTAAAAGTATTTTTCATTAAATCGGCTCCGTCGGAGCTACTTGGTAATACTTAAACAGGAAATCCAGCATTTGTCCAACCATCGGAGCCGCCGTACTTTCTGCCCAGGGGACCCCTTTTGGTGAGTCGACCTTGGCCAGAACAACAAATTTGGCATCGTCGGCCGGTGCAAAACCAATAAAAGAGCCAATGTTTTTATTCGTTTCGTATCCCGAGCCGTCTTTTTTTGCCACCTGCGCTGTTCCGGTTTTACCGGCAACTTTATAGCCCTTAACTTTGGCCTGGCCCCCATGACCATGTTCAACCACGGAAACCATCATTTCGCGTTCTTTAGCCGCCGCTTCGTCGGAAATTACATCCTTAGTTACACTGTGGTTCAAAAATTCTTTTTTGCCGTCGGAATGGTGTTTTTCGGTTACCAAATGCGGCTTGACCAAATCACCGCCGTTGGCAATGGCAGCAAAAGAAGCAATTATTTGAACCGGCGTTACCGAAATAGATTGACCAAACGTCATCGTGGCATAAGTATGGTCGTTGATACCTTCCGAATCCGGAGCGTAAATTTGACCGCTGGCTTCGTTTGGCTGTTCAATTCCTGTGGCAATTCCGAAGCCAAATTTTTGCAGATATTCAAAGAAGGCTGATTTTCCGATTTGGTTCAAAATATAAACCGTACCGGTGTTTAAAGACTTTTCCAAAACTTGAGTCATAGTTTGCCATCCATTAGCTTTCTTATCGGAGTTCATAATCTTATGACCATTTAGAGTCAAGCTGCCAGTGTCTTCGTACTCGGTGTCCGGCTGGACTTTTCCGCTATCTAGACCTGCAGCCATAGTAATGACTTTAAAAATGGACCCCGGTTCGAAAGAATCAGAAACGGTCGAATTCTGGAAAAGATTATAATCGGTTACATCCTGATATTTATTAGGGTCAAAATTAGGATAATTGGTCATGGCCAAAATTTCACCGTTATCCGGATTCATTACAATAATTGAAGCATTTTCGGCAGAAAATTTTTCAGCGGTCGCTTTAACAATTTTTTCTGCCTGCAATTGAATATCCCGGTTAATTGTCAGCACCAAATCAGTACCGTTTTTCGGTGCCACCTGAATATTTTGGCCGAAAGAGATAATCTTGCCCGAAGGATCAGTTTCGGCTTTGTAAAGCCCCGGCACACCGGCTAGTTCGTCGTTAAAATACTGCTCTAACCCGTATTTTCCGTCACCTTCGGTGTCAACATAGCCCAAAAGCTGCGCGGCCAAATTAGCTTCCGGATAAAATCTTGTCTCCTCTTCGACGGTATAAATCCCCTTGATGTTTAGGGCGCGTACTTTTTCCGTTTGTTCAAATTCAAGGCGGTGTTTCAAGACTACATAAGTATGGCTGTTCTCGATTAAACCCTTGATTTTGGCCTCTTCTTCACCAATAATACCGGCCAGTTTTGAGGCCGCTTCCCCTTTGTTTTCTATTTCCACTGGTGAGGCATAAACAAGCTCTAGCTGTCGATTATCGGCCAGCGGGTAATAACCGCCTGCAATAGTATCTTTTACCAAAATCTTGCCGCGGCTCGCCGGAATGGTATCTTTTGACCAGTGCTGGCTGGCTGCCAACTTAAGATAGTAATCGTGTTTTATGGCTTGTAAATAAAAAAGGCGGCCCAAGATAATAACCGCAAAAATCGTCAAAAAGGCTAAAATTGTTTTTATTCTGCCTTTTTGCTCTCCTATATCACAATAATTTCTCTGAACCATCGCCCTATTTTAACGCAACGCTGGTTGAAGGCAAATAGTTGATGGTTCTAACCGGAACATATTTGCTACCATCATTGGATTCAGTTGCTTTTTGTATTTCCTGAATTGACTGCAATCTGGTTGCGTCGTATTCCAGACGTTCTTTTTCTTTTTGAAGTTCCGCTTTTCTGACCTCCAAATCATGAAGAGTGTCGGTCTTTGAAGCGAGTTGATTTGATTGCGAAATATAAAGCATAGCCATCATAAAAATCAAAGCTAAACTGACGACGGTTATTGATGCTTTTCCGACAAAGAAGTTTCTACGATATCCCTGATTGAAATTTTTACGCTCTCTCATTAATCCTCT
>CAYZJN010000098.1:0-2147 GCA_964479115.1 uncultured Candidatus Saccharibacteria bacterium
CTCTTTTTAAATTTTTAAATTCTGAATTTGATTCTTTTTTCTTTTTCATCCTATCTATTATGGCAAAAAAAAGGGTTGGAATCAACGATATCTTCCGTTATAATTTTTGGGTACTTTATGAGACTTTTCAGAAAAACAAAAGACACAATTGTCAACGATACAGAAGAGGCTAAAACGCCTATAAAATTCCGGAGGGGGAGAGAAAAAACTCTGGCTTCAAAGCCACGTTCCAAGAAATTAAAAAGAACGTTGATTTTGGCATTTGTCTTAATTATTCTGGGTGCCGGCGGATTCTTCGGTTTTAAAACATACAACGCGCTCCGTAAGGTATTTACAGAAGGTTCGGGCGATCTTTTCAGCCTGCTCTCCGGTCGCGAAGCTCAGCAGCTTAAAGGTGAATCCAGTGGTAGAACCAATATCTTGCTTTTGGGTATCGGCGACGAAGGTCATTCCGGCTCGACACTTTCAGACACAATGATAGTTGCTTCAATTGATGCCAAAACAAAAAATGTTGCCATGTTTTCAATCCCTCGTGATCTTTATGTTCAAATCCCCGGTTATGGTTATAACAAGATCAATTCAGCCCACGCTTTTGGAGAAAGAGATAAAGTAGAAGGTGGCGGTCCGGCGCTTGCCAAAAGCGCCATAGAAAAAACATTAGGGATTACGCTTCATTATTATGTCAGAGTTGATTTCTCGGGTTTACAAAAAATTGTTGATAGCCTCGGTGGCGTTACAGTCGATGTTGAAAACAGCTTTTGTGATTACAATTATCCCGTAGAAAGAAAAGGAGATACCAGCACAGTCTGTTTCAAAAAAGGTTCACAAAACATGAACGGGACAAAAGCGCTGCAGTACGCCCGCTCAAGACATGCTCTGGGGCCCGAAGGTTCCGATTTTGCCCGGTCAAAAAGACAGCAAAAACTTTTGATAGCCATAAAAAATAAAGCTCTTTCCGCAAACACGGTTTTTAATCCCAAAAAATCGGTTGAATTTCTAGAGGCACTGGGTGAACACATAAAAACCGATTTTACGCCGGTAGAACTGCCGCGTTTGTATGAAATTACCAAGGAAGTTGACCAAACCAAAATTATCAGCAAAAACTTTGATAGTTCCGTCGAAGGACTGCTTGTGGCGGATAACTCTCCCCAAACCGGTTACATCCTAAAACCGCGGACCGGCAATTTCAAAGAAATTCAGGAAGTAGTCAAAAATATTTTTGCTACGGTAGGTATTAAAAATGAGAACGCTAGTATCCAACTTCTAAACGGCACCTACACTTCTGGTCTTGCGACCACGGTGGCTGAAAATTTGAAAGCACAAGGTTTTAACATCACAGGCACGGGTAATGCGGAAAATAAAAATTACGTAGCATCTGTAATCTTCGATTACTCACAAGGTAAAAAGCTGGACACTTTGAGGGCACTAGAAAAAGAATTTGGTGTAACAGTAACATCCCAAACTCCGCCGGAAGGCAATACCATAGATTTCAAAATCGTAATCGGACGGGACTACAGAGAGGATTAAATGGAACACAAGGTTAGATCTCTAATTTCTGCAATGGCAGTTTTCTTGATGTTGCTGCTTCCATTGCGATTCCCAGGTTTATTTTGGCCGGTACTTATGCTTGCGGCTTTTTCGGCTTCTAGTTTACTTTTTTGGGTTTTCGATGAAAAACCAAATTTGGTACGTTTGCGTGAAGATTGGTTCACGGTTCTTTATATTTTTTTACAGGTAATTTCGGCCGGCATCTTTGCTTACTTGGTTTCAAATCAGATAATTCAAGCGTTGTTATTGGGGGCAATCGGTTTTTCAATATATTTTATTTTTTTAACCTCAAACCGTCTAAAAAGAGGCTACGTACCAACGCTTTATCTACGTAACATTATGTCGCTTACGGCCATTCTGGGAGTTTTTATGGCCACAGCTGATGTTTTATGGTGGGCAACCATCAATAGCTTTGCTTATACGCAAATCGCGGTTATTGTCTTTTCTTTCTTGGCAACTTTTATTGTTTCTGAATTTTTATTTGAGGTTCAGGGCTCCAGCCGTTCGTTGCTTTATTCTCTTTCACTGGCCTTTGGTGTGGCCCAGATTGTCTGGATTGCGGGATTTTGGTTGGTCTCCTATCCCAAATCAATCCGCAT
>CAYZJN010000099.1:0-2134 GCA_964479115.1 uncultured Candidatus Saccharibacteria bacterium
AATCTGTCGATTTTTGTCGAAAGGAGCAGACATCGAAAGGGTGTAATAAATATATTTGTATATTTATGTAGCCCGTCAGATTTCTGCGACGTGGTCGGGGTGAGAGGACTCGAACCTCCGACCTCAGCGTCCCGAACGCTGCGCGCTAGCCAACTGCGCTACACCCCGAAATTAACTTATAAACTAGCCTCGGCCAAAGGCCGATCCGCCTCTGGCGGAAACTGCGCTACACCCCGCTAAATTCCAACTTATGCATTATAGCGCCAAAAACGCTTTTCTTCACCTATTGAAGTTGCCCTGCCGTGACCGGGATAAATAAAGGTTTCTTCCGGTAATCTGAGCAACTTAGCTAAACTCAATTTTAGATCTAATCCGCTTGATTCCGGCAGGTCAGTCCGGCCATAAGTATGCCAAAAAATCGTATCACCCGAAAAAAGAGTTTTATCAAACAAATAACAAACACCGCCTCTGGAATGCCCCGGTGTCGCAATCACTTCGATATTGTCGTCGCCGAAAGGTAGGTACATACCGTCACTAACGGTCACGACCTCAGATTTTATATTTTTAAGGATTAAACCCACAAAAAGCCCCTGCTCTGGTAATTCCCTAAGAAGAGGGAGGTCCTTTTCGTGTATCACAACATCAGCTTTGGGATAACGATTTTTGAGCTCATCTACCGCCAAGACATGGTCAAAATGACCATGCGTCAAAAGAATATAGCGCAAATTCAAGTGCGGAATTTTTTCGAGTTCGTTAATAATCTTCTCTGCCTCATCGCCAGGGTCTACCAAAAAAGTTCCGGCGTTTTCCGAACTAACGATATAACAATTGGTTTTGATACGGCCGACTGTGACCTTTTTTATATCCATTTAATTATAATTCTCCTCCGAGGTTTTCTTTGTGGCATATGAGACAGAAGATAATTTTTCCAATTTTCCTTCAACCATTTTTTCTGTCTTTTTTGAATTTCTACTAAACCCCTGTCTAGAAATTCTTTTCGGATGACGCCACCCGCATGAGGCGTAGCGAATTTTTGCGCAAGTGGAGAATGAAAACCGTGGGAGTAATGCGCTAGCTCGTGCGCAATCGTTCCAATCACAACATATTCCGGAATTTTACTATCCTTAAAAAGTGAATTAATAGTAATAATTGTTTCCGGATGTTTCGCTTTAATATTTTGACCGCGACGGATTGAACCTAAACGTGTTCGCGCCCGTCTTCCCCAGACTATTTTAACGTCGTTGTCTTGAGACACATCCGAAAAATGTTTATCCCAAACCTCGTCTAATTTTTGAAACAGCCATTTATCATCACGCATAACTTAATTATATCAGTTGTTAGCGGCTTTGATGAAACCATCAAACATCGGATGCGGCCGATCAGGACGCGATTTAAATTCCGGGTGGAATTGAGAACCGATAAAAAATTTGTGTCCCGGAATTTCGACAATCTCTACCAATTTATTATCCGGTGACACACCGCTTGCTAAAAGACCAGCTTTTTCGAGTTGCCTACGAAAACTATTGTTATACTCATAACGATGGCGGTGCCGTTCAGAAATCTGCGGTTTTTTATAAAGCTTTCGAGCTAGGCTGCCGGCCGCTAGAACGCAGGGATAAGCCCCCAACCGCATCGAACCGCCCATTTCACTGTTTTTAAGAACCCTAATTTGATCCTTCATGGTGTGAATGACTTTATTTTTAGCAGTCGAACTGATTTCTTCGGAGGTTGCGCCCTTTATTTTGGCTTTGTTTCGAGCAAATTCTATCGTGGCAATCTGCATTCCCAAACAAAGGCCGAGATACGGTACATTATTTTCCCGAGCATATTTTACCGCAGCAATTTTTCCCTCGATACCCCTTGAGCCAAAGCCGCCCGGGACTAAAATACCCTGATATTTTTCTAATATCCCTATTCCCTTTTTTTCGATTTCTTCAGCGTTAACCCAATCCCAAGTTACATTAACGTCGTTAGCCCAACCGGCCGCTTTTAGAGCTTCTGTCACGGATTTGTAAGTATCTTCGTTTTGTAAATATTTGGCTACAATGCCAATTTTCACTTCCTGCGCGTTTTGGTTGAGATTATTAACCTTCTTTAACAATTTATCCCAACCGTTGTGGGGCACTTTTTTACC
>CAYZJN010000100.1:0-2083 GCA_964479115.1 uncultured Candidatus Saccharibacteria bacterium
ACTATCGGTAATGTTGTTGATCCGGTTGAACTAATGGATAAATACGGCGGTGATGCGCTGAGATATTTCTTGCTGACAAAGATTCCCATGGATGCAGACGGGACAATCGATTTAGAACACTTTGACACGGTTTATAATACTGAACTGGCCAATGATTTGGGTAATTTGGTGCAAAGAATGATTGTGATGATTAATAAATATCAAATAAAGCTGCCCACAAATGACAGATTTAATTCAGTTGATGTAAAAGAAGAAATAGAGAAATTAAAATTTAAAGAAGCACTCGAAATGATTTGGGGGACTGTCAGAGATTGCAATGCTCAAATTGATAAAGAAAAACCGTGGTTGTTAGAAAAAACTGATAAGTCAAAATTAACTGACGTACTGACAGAAATTTATAATGATATCGGTGCAATTTCTGTAGCTATAGGGCCTTTTATGCCGGAAACAGCTGAAAAAATGCAAAAACAATTAAAAACCCTAAAACCGGAACCGCTGTTTCCGAGAATCGAAAAATAAAATGCGAAGAGGGGGGATATGAGTTTAGAACTGGGACATCCGATACGCCATCATTTTTTTCGTCTTCGTTATACGGAACTCAATGAAATTTATTGGTTTATGGCGGTACGTTCTTTTGCGCTTTCTTTAATCACAATTTTTGTGCCAATCTATCTTTACCAATCAAACTACGGCATTTCAAATATCTTCCTTTATTATCTTTCTTTATACTTTTTCGAATTTGTTTTCGAATACCCGGCGGCTAAATTTATAAAAAAATATGGTCCCAAACATTCGATGACCTTGAGCCTACCGTTTATAATTTTTCATATTTGGCAAATGCTGACCCTGAACGCGATCCATTGGTCGCCGATTATGCTTTCGATACCTCTGAGTTTTTCGCTAGCATTTTTTTGGGAAGCCTATCATTACGATTTTTCGCGCTCGAAGCACGCCGAAAGAACCACCAAGGAAATCGGCCAGGTTTTTATCATGCTTACTGTGATTGGTGCCGCAGCGCCTCTTATTGGCGGGCTTTTAGCCAGCCACCTAAGCATTAATTTGTTGCTCACGATTGTGATTGTTCTTTTGACATTAGGTGCCTTTATCCTTTTTAGGACCCAAGATAATAATTTCCGCAGAGGTAAATTGGACCTAAAAAAGGTGAATTTTGGACTGATTAAGAAGCAGATTATTTCCTATGCCGGATTAGGTTGGGAAACAGTCGCTATTATGCAGATTTGGCCGCTATTCTTATTTTTCATCATCGGCTCTTATTCCGGCATTGGGCTCATCGCTTCGGTTACCTTGCTTGTTAGTATTGGTGTCATATATTTTGTGAGCAAACGTGCCGATAAAGGCAAAAGAATGCAGTATATAAAAATTGGTGGGATTGCGGGCGCATTTGTCGGTGTATTGCAGATATTTGTGCAGACCGTTTCTCACGCTTTCGCCGTCAATATTGGTAAAGCCCTGGCTCAGTCAATTTTTAAACCGCCTTTCGATTCGGAATATTATTTGCATGCCGATGAGGAATCACGTTCAGAGTACATATATATAATGGAGTCGATGGTTGATATTTCGAGGATGGTTTTTTATGTGATAATGTTTTTGCTCAGTTTGTTTTTACCGCTACGAACATTGTTAATCATCGGGCTATTGCTGGGAGCTGTAGGTTCAGCCTTAATTCCGTTAATGCCACCTGCTAAATGTGATATTTGTCAGCCTATTAAAAATAAAAGGATTAAATTAACACCTAGACCGGCCACAAAATGAAATTTATTGATTCACATTGTCATCTGGATATGCAACCTTTGGCGGCAAATCAAGAAGACGTTATTGAACGGGCTTACAAAGCCGGAGTTGAAAAAATGATTAATGTTGGGTCTTCAATTCGTGGCAGCAAGGCTTCAATTGAACTCGCACATAATTATCCTAATATTTGGGCAACGGTGGGGCTTCATCCGCATGATGCCGAGGCGATTGTCGATTTTGATTCGGCAATGGAAGAAATTAGAGAGATGGCATCCAAGGACAAAGTAGTGGCAATTGGCGAAATCGGTCTTGATTATTTCGATCAAGCTTC
>CAYZJN010000101.1:0-2021 GCA_964479115.1 uncultured Candidatus Saccharibacteria bacterium
GGGCAAAGTCCGATTAAAACTGAGAGGAAGGGTTTCTCCTATTCCTATCGAAGAATTGCCCGTCCAACCAATATCTACGTTGGCCATATCTTCATGTCTTATACCCATAATGCCAAGATTTTTAAAATAGATTCGAGCCGGTTCATTATTAACTACCGTCATAGTGTAAGTGGCTGTCTGGTTATGGATTGGGTAGGTAGGGTTAACAGCTAAAGGAACGGTAACGGAAATATTGGGGATATGAGCTGTAAAAGCCCCTTCTGGGGTATGACCGGTATGCGGCAAGGCATAGTAAAAGTCTCCGTCCAAAACAAAAGCCGCCCAATAATAATAACTGCCAGGAGTTGTCATTGTGCTGGTAACACTAACTGTTTTGGTTTCTCCTACGGCCAAAGTAACGTTTTCCTGCCAACCAATGTCGGCACCTGAACCATAATAGCCGCCTAAACGATTAGAAACACCTACATAACGGAAAGTTACAGGCGAGGCAGAAGTATTGGTGATTTGATAAGTGGCAGTAAGTGATTCACCAATAGCCGGGTTTGGGTTAGAAAGCGTAACAGAAGTAACTCTATATAATGTCCTCAGATATTCATAGTATGGGAACCAATTTTGCATACACCAGGTAAAGCTGCCCCCCCAACTTAGGTGGGGTGTGTAGCGATAAAAAGGACCTGTTATGTGATTTCCTATATACGTTTGTTGACCGTCGATATAAGGGGATTGCCCTTTCCAGCAATTTTGGCCACCATTACAGGTCAGCGTTCCGGCTACTGATCTGTTATACCAGGAATCCAGCGCGGTGACTGCCCAGTCAATTTGCATTGCAATTCCAGCACACGAACCTGTAGGATTATGATTTGTAGCCGTATCACACACATTCACTATCGGGTCTGGGCTTTCTGTATAAGCATAGCCCATTGCCCACGCGACCCTTGCATACCTTTCCGGCGTTAACCAGTTTATCGAAGTGCTATCAGCGGCTAAAGAAGACTCTTTTTGTAAAATTGCTATTATAACCTGCGGGTTTACTCCATACCATTGAGCGGCTCGATAAATTACTCGAGAAACAGGCCAGCCCGTGGCATCTACTTCTTGGCCTTCAGGTCCTATCCAGGGGTTAAGATACGACGTAACCCATCTCGTACAACTATCAACACAATAAGTCACATTTTGACCACCGGGAACAGTGTAGTTGGCGAGAAAGCTATTGTGGCTTACCAGAAAATCCTGAACCTGCTGTTCTGTCATGGTATTTTTATCTCGAAAAACGTAATCGGGAATAATTTCGCTGGAATTATATGCAAAAGCTTTGCCGGGCGAAAAAACCAAATAAAAAAAACCAAGCAACAACAAAACTAATCCCCCATAATGCTTGGCATATTTTATTATTTTATTTATGAAGTTCATTCTCCCCTGAATTAAGCACATACATTTTAGCACAAAAAGCCTTCGAAGTCAATATTTTCAATCTTAAGTCCCGTTTGTCAGTCTTTACTAGCAGGGTTATTTTTCATATAATGTCAAATGCTTGTTATAAAATAACATATGTTAGGAGTTAAATGAAAAAAGCATTAATAACGGGGATTACCGGTCAGGATGGTTCATATTTAGCAGAATTACTACTTGAAAAGGGTTATGAAGTACATGGGATTATACGAAGATCGAGTTCTTTCAATACCGGCCGAATTGACCACCTATATAAAGATTCTCATATTAACGGCGTTAAATTGTTTCTGCATTTTGGCGACCTCTCTGACAGCTCTTCTCTTTTTAACTTAATCAAAGAAATCAAACCCGATGAAATATATAACCTGGCGGCCCAAAGCCATGTTCGTGTCAGCTTTGATATTCCGGAATATACCGGTGATGTTACCGGATTGGGCACAATCCGACTTTTGGAAGCAATCCGCGAAGCCGAAGTTAAAACCAAATTTTATCAAGCTTCTTCGAGCGAACTATACGGTTTGGTTCAAGAAACTCCCCAAACCGAGAAAACGCCCTTCTACCCCCGTTCGCCC
>CAYZJN010000102.1:0-2018 GCA_964479115.1 uncultured Candidatus Saccharibacteria bacterium
TCGTGCGTTTAGCCTTGGAACCGCGCACACCCAAAGGCTTGCCTCGCAGATAAGGGTTGGCCTGTTGTTCCACGGTGGCAAAGTAGGAATTCATATCGATATGAAGAATAATCCTATTCTTCATATAAAATCCTAAAATCTAAATGATAAATACTAAATAAATCCAAAATTTCAAATCTTAAATAAATACAACAATCAGTTTGAGAAACATAAGCCAACAATCGATTTTTAAAACAGGGATAAATTTCAACTATATTTTCGAAAAAAGAATGAAGCGATTTTTGAACTTTTGAAAATCCCGCTTCGCCGCCAGGCCGACCGAAGGGAGTTCGGGTTTTCAAACTTGAGAAAATCGCTTGAATGACATTTTGAGAAAATTTTAGTTGCGGCTTTTGCCCAACTTTTGGCCGCTCAAAAGTTGAAAAGCATTTTGCCGCCAAAAGTAAAAAATAGTTCATAAAAAAATTCTCGCACCTAGCGAGAATAACTTCCAGTAGACAAGTTGGATGGCGCTGTGGCCGCGTGTCTATGCGACTCCGCGACCACAGCATGTCATCCCGTGATCAGACGCGTTCGGGCATCGACTCAAGCACCATCGCGGTTGCCCCCGGAACCTTCTCGAGAGTCTCGAGCAGTTTGGGGCACAGCTGGAGATGCAGGTTGGAACCGGCACGCCCCGCCTTATTGGCCATCTCGATGAAGAACAGAACCATGTGAGCTGTCATGAATACGCCCTGACAAAGGACGATCCTGACGGTCATACCGAGCTCGAACTCCTCCGCAAGACGCTGACGTGCTTCTTCGAAGTCCTTCTCGGTTAGGGGGTAGGCCAGAAGGCCTTCTCCCCAGATATGGGTACGTACCTCTTTATCCATAGCTTTAAGCCCCTCCTCTTTCCTTTGTCGTAGAACACGAGACTAATAAGAACTCGGAAACTTCTGTTTCCGCTCGAACAAATTAGCACAACGACAGCATGTTTTCAAGATGCTGTTAAATCTTAATTCTAAAAGCTAAAAAACAAATTGATATTTTATATTTTAAATTTTACTGATTCCAGATTTCTTCCAGCGTCCAAATTAGAGACTTGTCGTTATATTTTATTTTGGCTACTAAACCACCGGCTTCCACGGCAAAATAATAATTAAGAGAAACACCCTCCCTTTCCTGGTAAGAAAGATTGACCTTATTGATTTTATGGCGTCGCCCGTTCCATTCAAAAACATGCGGGAAAACAGTGCTGTTTTTGAAAACTGCCAGCATTTTTATTTTTTCCCCAATTTCCTGATAGGACATCGTCGCTATGCTCCTCTTCAATTTTTAATTTAAAATTTTTAATCAATTTACAATTTTAAAATTCAATAAAAATTAAGAATTAATAACTAAAAATTATAATAGCGAAGCTATTAGATGCTTTCCAGTAGACAAATACCCTTTTCAAATCAGTCAAAAAATTGTATAATACCGTTTACGTATAACTACGAGCAACTTGAAGGAGGGTAAAAGATGTCCGAAAGATGTGTTGAATGCGGAGGTCTAGTGAGCGACCAGGCCCGCCTGCTCGGTGAAATGGCCGAGAAGCAAGGCGTCCCCAACATCAAGGGGAAGTGCTTCGCTTGAATCCGAAGCGTGGCGGCCCAGGCTAGGGTCGCAAAGATCAAGGAGGCTCCGGCTAATGCTCAGCCCAAGCGGCTCGGCAAGCAACTCGAGCCGGGTGAAATCACCAGCAAGAGGGTTGCGATGATTCTGAGAATCGGATCGTCGGCCGTGTACGCCTTTGTGCAGATGGAACTGCTAAAAGGCTACAAGGTCAACCGTTCGGGCCAGTACATCATCGAAATCAAGAGCGTGCGAGAGCTGGTTGACGTCCTCGACCGCGAGGATTTCAATCACCCGGTTATCGAGCACATTCCTGATAAGATCCTCGAGAGGATGCTCAACCACTTGCCGGACATAAAGGCCAACCTCGCCGAGTGCGAAAGTTGGCTCAACGGCGCCCCTGATTAGCGAAAGCTAATCGC
>CAYZJN010000103.1:0-1984 GCA_964479115.1 uncultured Candidatus Saccharibacteria bacterium
TCACAGAAAAAAAATAAAACCCCGATAGGGGTTTTATTTTTGATAAGCTTATTACCATCTTTCCCACAAAAAACTTTGATTGAAAGTGGTTTGAGTGATGCAATCACCCCAAATATAGTCACGGAAGAAGCGCTCCCAATTAAATCACCTGACAAGGCTCAAAATTTCCAGGATATATCATCAACGGCAAAAAGCGCCTATTTCGCCGATCTGGCTAACGGTTATGTGTACTATAAAAAGAATGCTGACACTAGAGTTTCGATGGCTTCTACTACTAAATTAATGACAGCCATAACCGTACTTTTGAGACTCGACGAGAATCAGGTTATTACTGTCGGACCAGTAAATAATAATTTCCTTGATACTTTAATGGGTCTTAAAGAAGGCGATCAGGTTAAGGTTTCCGAACTATTGCATGGGCTTTTAATCAATTCCGGTGCTGATGCCGCAAGGGCCTTGGCTGTGGCTGCTTACGAGGATGAAACAAAATTTGTGGCTGCGATGAATGAAAACGCCAGCCGTTTCGGCCTTACAAATACCCAATTTACCAATGCTGTCGGTTATGACGAACAGGGTCACTATTCGACGGCAGCTGACATTTACAAACTTACAAAAATAGCACTCGAAAATCCTTTAATTTCAGAAATTGTTGCCAAACCAAACTACGTTGCCACTGAAGAAGCCGGCAAGCATTATGCATTAACAAATACCAATCAATTGCTCTCGAGTCCAAATATCCGTGGTGTTAAAACCGGTACAACACTGCTTGCCGGACAATGCTTAATTGTTTTATATGATGACGGACAACACCAAACTATTGGAGTTATTTTGGGGAGCAATGGGCGATATACAGACACAACCACTATATTAGACTGGACAAAATCAAATTTTATGTGGTAATATAACCTGTTATGAAAAAATTTAATGTAATTATTGTTGGCCGGCCGAATGTCGGCAAGAGTTCTTTGTTCAACCGCATCGTAAGAGAGCGAAAAGCGATTGTTCATGAGGTTGCCGGAACAACGCGAGATTTAGTGATGTCCGAGGTTGAAGTTAACGGTAAGCTATTTAACTTAACTGATACCGCGGGATACTTTAACGAAAAGAATAACTTTTTACATGACAGGTCAATTGAAAAAGTTCACGAGGCTTTGAGCTCTGCTGATTTGGTTTTAATTACAGTTGATGGCAATGTCAGCCCAACCGAGCAAGACGTAAAAATAATTGAAATTGTAAGAAAATCCGGCAAAAAGTCTATTTTAGTTATTAATAAAATAGACAATCCCAAACAGGATGAATTTATTGAAAGCTATGCTCGATATGGTATACGACCGTTTTTCGCGGTTTCTGTCATCCACAATAAAGGGGTATTTGAGTTATTGGAAGAAATTACAAAACTTGCCCCAGTTGGAAAAAAAACAGAAGAGAACAAGATTAACGTTTCTATAATCGGACGCCCGAATGTTGGTAAAAGTTCAATTCTAAATGCGATCGCCCAAAAAGATAAAGCCATTGTCTCTCAGATACCGGGTACGACACGCGATATTGTCGAAGAAGAACTAAAAGTTAACGGTCAAACCTATATATTCAAGGATACGGCCGGGGCACGAAGACCAGGTAAAATCGGTAAAGCTTACAAGGCCGGGGAACCGGTCGAAAAATATTCTAGTATTCGCACACTAGCCGAAATCGACCGCTCCGATATCGTTCTTTTAATACTGGACTCTTCCGATAAACTGGCGGCTCAAGATTTGCATATTGCCGGTCTTGCAAAAGAAAAAGGAAAAGGCATTGTTATTGTTGTTAATAAATGGGATTTAAACGAAGAAAAAACACAGGAAAAATACCTTAAGTATCTGACTAGAACATTTAACTTTATGATTTGGGTACCGGTTGTCTTTGTTTCTGCAAAAACCGGTAAAAATATCGGAAATATTTTTGAAGTCGTACAAACCGTTTCTCAAAACCAGAGAAGGGAAGTGTT
>CAYZJN010000104.1:0-1859 GCA_964479115.1 uncultured Candidatus Saccharibacteria bacterium
TTCACTTTCCGGTATCACAGACAAATACCTAAACGAAGTTTCGCACCTTGACCCGAAAATTTACGACGTAGCCGAGTTTATGGTAGTTGCCGCCAGGTTAATCTATCTTAAATCAAAAGCGCTTTTACCTTCACTTGCAAACGAAGAAGAGGAAGAGGAAATTGAAGAGCTTAAAACTAAGCTTGAAATTTACAAAAAATATCGCGAAGCCGCCAAAGAATTCGGCAACATCTTAAGTAAAAATCAACGCTCCTACACCGCCAAAAAACCCCATTTAAACGTTCGGGGCTTTGTACCGCCAAAAGGCGTTGCAGTGGACGATCTTTGGCAGGTTTTCTCGAAACTTCTAAGAGACATGCCGGTCGAACTCAAAAGGGAAGAGGTTGAATTACCGACAGAAAAAATTACCGTTGAAGAAAAAATTGCACTTTTGGAAGAATCATTTGCCGCCAAATCAAAACAAAAATTTTCTGTCATTATCGGCCAAACTAAAAGCAAGTTGGAGGCTATCATAACCTTTCTTGCGATTCTGGAGCTAGTTAAATGCAAGAAAATCAAGTTCGCACAATCGGGTAATTTTAAGGAGATTGACCTAGTCAAAAGTTAAATGAAAAAGATTGATCAAAACATAAAGAATCAACTTGAATCAGTTTTGCTAGTGGCTGAAAAACCTGTCTCGATAAAAGAACTTTCCGGCGTACTTGGTGTAATGGTTTCCGAAATTAATAAGGCATTGCTGGAATTAATGAATGAATATAAGTCTCGCGGGTTAAAGATTATTAAGAAGGGTGAATACTATTCAATGGTAACAGCGCCCGAAAATGCAGACGTGGTTAGCCGCTATTTGAATGAAGAACTTAGACACGATCTGTCGGATGCCGCTATCGAAACCCTTTCAGTTGTAACTTACAAACAGCCTGTGACACGCATGGAAATTGAAGAAGTCCGTGGTGCCAACTCGGACCAAATAATCAGGAGCCTTATGCTACGTGGTTTGATTGGAGAAGTAGGACGCAAGGAAACCCCGGGCCGGCCGATTCTTTACGGTACCACAATGGAATTTCTGCAATATTTCGGCTTTGAAGGTGAGCACCAAATTCCCAAATTTGAAAATCCTGAAAATGTAAAAGCGGTTCTGTTTGAAGAGGAAATAATAGAAAAAAGTGAGGATTAATCGTTTTTTAGCAAGGTCGGGTGTCGGTTCCCGTCGGAAAGTCGAGGAACAAATCTTATCGGGCCAAACTTCGATTAACGGTAAAACTGTTACCAACCTGGCCACTAACGTAGACCCTCAAAAAGATATCATTTATTTATCTGGTAAAAAAATAGAACTGCCGGAATTTGTTTACCTGGCCCTTAATAAACCCGAAGGTTATACGGTTACCAAGAACGATGTTCATGCCAAAAAAACGGTCTTTGAACTTTTACCGCTGACTCCAGGGCTCGTGGCTGTGGGACGCCTAGATCGCGATTCCTGTGGTCTATTAATTTTTACCAATGATGGTGACTTTGCTCAGAATTTAATTCACCCCTCCAAAAGTATTGAAAAAGAATACATGGTGCACACCAAAGAGCCATTACCGAATTTAGCTCTGACACAACTTCGAAAAGGCGTTAAATTGGAGGACGGATTTGTAAAACCAATCAGCGTAACTCAAACCACTGACGGGTTAAAAATTGCAATTACACAGGGTAAAAACCGACAAATCAGAAGAATGATAAAGGCTGTGGGTGCAGATGTGGTATATTTACAAAGAACCAGAATTGGCATCATAAAGCTTTCCGGTAAAGAAGGTCAGTTTCGTAACCTAAGTGAGGAGGAAATTTCGACTTATGCAAACATATCTTAGCGCTCTGAT
>CAYZJN010000105.1:0-1760 GCA_964479115.1 uncultured Candidatus Saccharibacteria bacterium
AGGCATCGATAAAATTATCCAGGTCACCTTCTAAAACTTTTTCCGCCTGCGATGATTCAAAATCAGTGCGGTGATCTTTAACCAGCTTGTAGGGATGAAGAACGTAAGAGCGAATCTGGGCCCCCCAGGCAATATCTTTTTTATTAGCTTCCACTTCCGCTTCGATCGCCCGTCTTTTTGCCATCTCTAAATCATAGAGACGCGAGCGCAGAACTTTCATCGCCTGGGCCTTATTTTGCAACTGCGAGCGCTCATTTTGACAAACGACCACTAAATTGGTGGGCAAATGGGTAATTCGAACGGCCGAGTCAGTAGTGTTAACCCCCTGGCCTCCCGAGCCGCCTGCGCGATAAACATCAATGCGCAAATCCTTATCCAGAATTTCAATTTCAATGGTGTCATCAATTTCGGCCGAAACAAAAATAGAAGCAAATGAAGTGTGTCTTCTGCCGGCAGAATCAAAGGGCGAAAGTCTTACCAGCCGGTGCACGCCGGACTCTGATTTTAATAATCCGTAAGCGTAATTGCCAGAAACGGTGATAGTGGCAGATTTAATTCCGGCCGAATCGCCTTCCTGAGTATCGAGCACCTGAACTTTAAATTTTTTAGATTCGGCCCATCTCATCACCATCCGAAGGAGCATATAGGCCCAGTCGCAAGACTCTGTTCCACCGGCACCGGCATTGACGGTGACAATGGCATTATTGGGATCAACTTCCCCTGAGAGCAGAACTTTTTGTTCGGCCAGCAAGAATTCCGATAGGAAGTTTTTATAAACGCCGATCGCCTCTTCCGCCGAAGCTTCGTCATTTTCGCTCAAGGCGAAGTCGAGCAGAACGTCAAAATCATCATACAATTGTTTTAGGTGAAGATAGGTATTAACGATTTCTTCTATAACCGATTTTTCTTTTTGAATTTTGGAAGCATTGGTGGAGTCATCCCAAAATCCTTCCATCGCCTCAATACGTTTTATTTCATCGAGTCGGTTTTGTTTTTTCTCAATTTCAAAGCGACCTCCGAAGAAGATCGAGCTTCTCGGCGTAATTTCTAATATCAAGTTTTTTTTCGTTTAATTCTATTTTTATTTGTTCGTTCATCTAAAGGCCTTATATGTAAGATTATAATTTTTTATAAATTTTATTCACCAGCTCTGATTCATACTTCTCCATTATTTTTTCTTCTTTCACAGAGATTTCATGATCAAAACCCAGAAGATGAAGGAAGCCATGAACCGCCAGATGAATAATTTCCTGCTCATAAGTGATACCGAATTCGCGGGCTTGAGATTTCGCGATCTCTTTGCAGATCACCAGGTCCCCTAGCTCCATCTCCGGAAGGTTTTTAGCTCTAACCTTTTTGTCCGGTCTTAAGTTCTCATAAACCGGAAAAGATAAAACGTCAGTGGCATAATCCTTTTGGCGGTACTCGCGATTGAGGGAACGAATTTTGGTTCTTCCACAAAGAGTCATGGAGATCGAGACGGCCTTGACGCCCTTAAAATGGGGGTTCTTGCCTAAGAAAGCCGCAAAGCTCTTTTCCATGGCCGAAATTTCACAGTCCATGGCTTTACTAGTTTTCTTTTTTATTCCACTATCAAGGTGACTTATGATTAATTTCATCTAAAAAAGGTAACAAAATTTAATAGGTGCCGCAAATGAATAAAATTCCTGCTAAAAGTAAATTTGAACAACTCCTCGATGTGATCACTGAACTTCGCCACCCGGAACATGGCTGCCCTTGGGACCTAAAACAGACCCATG
>CAYZJN010000106.1:0-1660 GCA_964479115.1 uncultured Candidatus Saccharibacteria bacterium
AATAAGTTCGTGTTTTCCCATTTATACTCCTATTTAAAAAGAGGATTCAAAATCCCCCAATTCTTTAGGCGTATTATAACCCCAAATGCCTATTTTTGAAATTGTTTTAACGCTTTTATCACTTCTTCGTCAGTGGTTTGGGTGAATTCTTCATAAAATTGCCCCACCGCCCAAAAATTCTCGGTTGAATTCAGACAAATAACTTTATCAACTTCTTTTTTGATTTCAGCCGAAGTGTCAGCGGCGCAGACTGGTGTGGCCACAATAATTTTATCGGGGTGCAGAGTTTCGACAAAAACAATAGCGGCACGCATGCTGACACCGGTAGCAATGCCATCATCTACCAAAATGGCGACACGATTTTTTAGGCTATCATATTTTTTATTACCGCGATATTTGAAAAGACGACGAGTCAGTTCTTCTTGTTCTTTTTTGGAAATTTCTTTAACATCAGTGGGCGTCAAATCCAGCTTTTCGGCCGTTTCCCAATTGATGACTTCAACGCCACTTGGGGCAATAGCGCCAAAACCAAGCTCGGGATTAACCGGGGAGGCCAGTTTGCGCACTACCAAAACCTCAAGTGGCGCATTAATTTTCGCGGCTACGGCAGCAGCTGTAATCACCCCGCCGCGAGCTAAACCGAAAATAACTGAATTTTGATAATTTTTTTTGGCCAATATCATGCCGAGCAGTTTCCCTGCCTCGGTGCGATTTTTGAAAATCATAATTAAAAATTATTCCAAATTCAGGAAAAATTATTCGGCATTTTAACTATAAATCAGATGATAGGCTTACTTGTCCAACAGGGATTTCATCTGTTTTGTGATGAGATCAGTAGCGAACTTAGGGTTGAATCTATAGAGCTTATTCATGAGATTGGAATCGTTACCTGTAAAAATCTGAAATCTATTTTTTTCTATCCCATCGATGATTTGCTTGGCAGCATCAGCTGGAGAGAGCATAGGTATTTTTGAGCTTTCTTCTGAGCCTTTTGGAACGTCGAGCCCGGAGTTTTTGGTAATATTAGTTTTTGTGGCGCCCGGAAAAACAACCGAAACATGAACGTTTGTGCTTGAAAGCTCGGCATATAAGCCTTCTGTTAGTAGCTTTACGGCAGCTTTGGAAGCGCCATATACGCTTTGACCGGGTACGGGTAAGAATCCGCCCATACTGGAGATATTTACGATGTGAGCCGCCGGCCTTTTAAGTAGGTGAGGCAAAAAAGACTTAACCATATTGAGCGTACCGTAAAAGTTTATATTCATGACTCTTTCAATATCTTTAAAATCGAGTTCATTTACTTTGACAAAAGGTTGAATTATACCGGCATTATTGATCAGCCCGTCAATTTCTACTTCTTTTGAAAGTTTTTCGACAGCATTTCTGTCGGTGATATCAACAATATAGATTGAAACTTTATCCCCGGCTACTTTTTTAAGTTCTTCAAGCGCATCTTTATTAATATCACAAGCGGCAACTTTAGCACCTCTTGAGATTAAATTAAGCGTTAATTCTTTTCCGATTCCACCACCGGCACCAGTGACTAAAATTACTTTGTCTTTTACGAGCATTCGTTTCCCCTTTGAATTTAAACTAATATAACACGATCTTAATATAAATTACGATTTTTTATTTAGATGTTTATTTTTAAAATATATTT
>CAYZJN010000107.1:0-1635 GCA_964479115.1 uncultured Candidatus Saccharibacteria bacterium
TCTTTTTAACTTTGCCTTCGCTGTGGATATACCATAGGTTACCAACGAAATGTTTCCGTGCTTCAGAAAAAACCTCATCTACCTTATCCGTATAAATTAGCGTTAAACCATCCCAAGTTCCGTTGCCGGCAACCACTTTGGCAAAAGAACCGACAGTTTTATAAAATTGCTTGTCGAGTGATTCGGTAATTGCACAAACGAAAGTATCTTTGCTCTCAAGCACTTTGGTAATCGTCAATTTATATTTGACTGCAAAATCGTAGTCCCTTTCGTCATGAGCCGGCACTGCCATGATGGCGCCATGACCGTAACTCATCAAAACATAATCAGAAGTCCAAATTGGAATTTCCTTGCCGCTTGCGGGGTTAATGGCAAAAGCGCCCGTGAAAACCCCGCTTTTTTCTTTACCTTCTTCCATTCGTTGTAATTCCGTTTTGCGGGATGATTTTTCGACATACTTTTCGATTTCCGCTTTTTGTTTAGAAGTTGTGATTTCGGTAACCAGTGGATTTTCCGGCGCGAGTACCATAAAAGTGGCGCCAAAAATTGTGTCAGGACGAGTGGTAAAAACTTTAATTTCCTTATTTGAGTCTTTAATCCTAAAGGTAATTTCGGCGCCCTCGGATTTGCCAATCCAGTTGCGCTGCATTGTTTTGGTGCGCTCGGGCCAATCGATTTTTTCGAGGCCAGAAAGCAGTCTTTCGGCATAATCAGTAATCTTAAAAAGCCATTGTTCCAGCTCTTTTTGAACAACCGTTGTTTCACAACGCTCGCAAACGCCCTCACCCACCACCTGTTCGTTTGCAAGCACCGTGTTGCAAGAATTGCACCAATTGGCCGTGACTTTCTTTTTATAGGCCAAGCCCTTTTTGTACATATAAAGGAACATCCATTGAGTCCATCGGTAGTATTCCGGGTCAGAAGTAACGACTGTGCGGTCCCAATCAAACATCGCGCCCAGTGTTTTTAGTTGTTTGGTCATATTGGCAATGTTGTCGTAAGTCCACTTTTTAGGATTAAGGCCGCGCTTGATGGCAGCATTTTCGGCCGGCAGTCCAAAGGAATCAAAACCGATCGGGCTCATCACATTATAGCCCTGCATTCTTTTGAAGCGTGCTCGGAAATCAGCACCGGCAAAGTTGTACCAGTGGCCCGTGTGCAGGTCACCTGAAGGATATGGGTACATTACTAAGTGATAAAGTTTTTCGGCCTTGGAATTGTCATCGGCATGATTGATATCAGTTTTGGCCCAAACCTCCGCCCATTTCTTTTCGATGCGTTCGTGTTCGTATTTACTCATAGTATCTTGATTTAAGCATAAAAAAAGCGCTTTGGAAAGCGCCATAAGTTTTTGGGGGACCCTACAGGACTCGAAGGAGCATAAGCCCTTCTCTCCTTTGATTTTACTTATTCAAGATTAGTAGTAGTTTTCTGAATAAACCCTTATCCAAAATTTTCGTCTCTCAAACAGCAGGTTCTTACCGCAAAATCCTCAAAAACAAAACCCTCACCTTTTTGGTGAGGAACTTGTTTTTGGTGGACCCTACAGGACTCGAACCTGCCACCTCATCCATGCCATGGACGCGCTCTACCAGATGAGCTAAGGGCCCGCAAATCAAAACTCGCCTGCTATTT
>CAYZJN010000108.1:0-1616 GCA_964479115.1 uncultured Candidatus Saccharibacteria bacterium
GCCTATCAGGTTGTTTATAAAAAGAAAAAAATAACTTTCTTGGATACTCCCGGGCATGAAGCTTTTGAAGCTATGCGAGCTCATGGCGCAAAAATCACCGACATTGCAATTATTATCGTTGCGGCAGATGACGGCATTAAACCACAAACAACAGAGGCCATTAAACATGCCCAAAATGCCGATACGCCAATACTGGTAGCCATCAATAAAATTGACAAACCCGATGCCGACACCATGCGGGTCAAAAAGCAGTTTGCGGAGGTCGGTCTCTCACCGCATGAATGGGGTGGTCAAACAGAATTTGTTGAGGTTTCTGCCAAATCCGGTCAAGGAATTGAAAACCTGCTGGAAACGATTGTAACTATGGCTGAATTTATGGATCTTAAGGCCGACCCCCAAAACCGTGCCCAGGGAGTCGTCATTGAATCCCGCATTGAAACCGGCAAGGGACCGGTAGCCTCAATCTTAATGCAAAATGGAACGCTCAAAGCCGGTGAATGGGCTCAAGTCGGACAAACATATGGACGTATCAAGTCAATGGAAGATGAACACGGTAAACGACTTAAAGAAGTCGGTCCTTCAATGGCTGTTAAAATCAGCGGTCTAAAAACTGTACCGCAGTCGGGTGACCCCCTGCAAGTTTTTGCAACAGAAAAAGAAGCGCAGGAAGAAGCCGAACGAACCATAAAATATGGCAGCGTCAAAAAGCTTTCAACCGTCAAGAGTTTGAGTTTAGAAGCGATCTCAGAACAAGTTGCCGAAGCCAATAAAACTGAACTTAATTTAGTTTTAAAAGCTGATGTGGTTGGTTCTCTCGAGGCCATCAAAGAAAATTTGGGAAAACTTTCCAATAAATATATTAAGGTTCAATTTACGGCTGAAGCGGTTGGGATGATAACTGAAAGTGATATCCAAATGGCAGCTGCTTCGGATAAGATTGTAATAGGCTTTAAAGTCAGCAATTCACCCGGCGTTGAATCACTAGCCAAATCCAAGGCCGTTAAAATTTTAAAATATGACGTCATTTACGAATTAATTAATGATATCAAAAAAATCGTTACTGATATGCTGCCGACCGAAAAAATTGAAATTCCGGTAGGAAGGCTCAAAGTGGTCGCGGTTTTTAAGGTATCCGGACACAAATCGGTTGTCGGCGGTAAAGTCGAAGAGGGCAGAGCCGAAAAAGGTACGCAAGTTCGGGTTAAAAGAAGCGGGGAAGTTGTGGCCGAATATTCTGTCACTTCTGTTCAAAGAGAAAAAGAAGAGCTGGAATCAGTTCCGGCTGGAACCGAATGCGGTGTTGGTTTTGACTCTAAAGTAGATATTAAAGAAGGTGATGTTTTGGAATTCTTCCGAACGGAAGAAAAGAAGGTGACACTTTAAATGTCAGAACGCGTCAGAAGAGTCAACGAACTGATAAGAGAAGAAGTTTCAAAAGCAATTGCCGAGAAAATTAACACTGGGGATTTACTAACGGTAAAAGCGGTTGAAACCGAGCGTAATTTAAAACACGCTAAAGTTTGGATTTCGATTTTCGGCGACGAAGAAAAAGCTGTTAACGCGCTCAAACAAAACGCTTCAGAAATTGAACGTCTGGTTCGTTCTAAAATGTATTC
>CAYZJN010000109.1:0-1613 GCA_964479115.1 uncultured Candidatus Saccharibacteria bacterium
CTAAAATTATCAAAAAAAGGGCAGCTGATTGAAAAAGCAGAAGACATAATTAAAATCAGAAAGCCGAAAGTTCGTTATCCAGTCATGGCTCCGATTGCTAACCGTTTCAGTCCGCGGCATTTTTCCGACGAACAAATTCCCGAAAAAGACCTTAATTCAATCCTTGAAGCCGCCCGCCATGCTCCCTCAGGCCACAACTTCCAACCCTGGTATTTTTACTGGACAAGAAACACCGATAAAACTTTTAGTAAGACTATTTCCTGTCTTCCCGAATCAAACTACTGGGCAAAGACAGCGGCGGTTTTTGTCGTCGCCTGTTACCTGCCAAATGAAGAGGGAGAAAGAAATCAATATGCACTATATGATCTGGGAGCCTCCGTGATGTCACTGGTTTTGCAGGCTCAAAACTTAGGATTTTATGCAAGGCAGATAGGTCACTGCAATACGAAAAAATTAAAAAAACTTTTAAATTTGAACAAGGATCATGAACCCTTTGTTGTCGTTGCCCTTGGCAAGATAGGAGACTACTCAAATATTGAAGAAATATATCTTAAAAAAGATTTCCGGGCTCATGAAAAAAAGACCGATATTGCAAAAAAGATTTAATAATTTTATAATCATCATTATGAAATTGATAGGAAAGATATTTTTTATTGCCTTGCTACTTCTTATTATTTCTCCGATTCTGGTTTTGGGATATTTTGGCTTTATTCCCGGAGTTTCCAATTTATTCGGCAGCAACAAACCGCGCGATTTAAAAGTGAGATATACCGAAGAAAATCGCCAAGCTGCCAGAGCCAAAAGCCAGGTTGAATATGGGGAACTGTCGGTTGATACTCCTGCCGCTGTCAGCCTGGTCAGGACGGGCTCAAGGCCGGTCAAGTTTGAGATGAGTTCATCCGAGGCAACCTCCCTAATGAATAACCGTCCCTGGAAATATTTTCCGTATAGCAATGTGCAGGTAAAGTTTAATGCCGACGGATCGGCCGAAGTCTCAGGAATATTATTAAAAGATCGGATGCCCGGCTATGGAGCCTTTATCGGTATGCCTAAAGAAGCTTTGGATTTTGCCATGAAATTTTTACCGGTCAATCCGGTTTTTTATTTAAAAATGAAAGCGTCATTGGCGGATAATCAGGTAGCTGTTTTTGAGCCGCAGGCTTTTGAAATCGGGCGGATGCCGCTTCCGGTGTCGGCTTTTTTGTCTTTTGCTCCAAAAATAATTCCTGATGTTTATGCGATTGATATTGCCGGTATGACCGGCGAACTGGCCAAAGTGGCCAATAAAAAAGCCTTAATAATTTCCTATATCAATGACCGAATATCACAGACAAAAGGATTTTACGCCAAATCTGCTTATATCTCCGCCGGTAAATTATTCTTTGAAGGCAGCTTAGCCGAGAAAGAGTCAACCGTAAGATAAAATGAAATATCCAATTATCGGTCTGTCGCCGATGGACGGAATCACCGATGCGGTTTTCCGGCAGATTGTCGATAATTACGGAAAACCGGACATTTTGTTCACAGAATTCGTCCCGGTTGATGCCTTGGTTTTGCACAAACCGGCGATAGAAAGAATGCTTGTCTTTCATAAAACAAAAACAACAATGATT
>CAYZJN010000110.1:0-1603 GCA_964479115.1 uncultured Candidatus Saccharibacteria bacterium
TTCCAAGGCTAAACGCACGATTCTGGCGGCAACTTCAATCGAAGCCAAACGCCTTGGTATCACAACCGGTTGGCGGGCGCACGAGGCCAAAATCGCTTGCCCCGATATCAACATCGTGGTTGGTGAACCGCGCAAATATTCATCTATTACTCAAAAACTAGTCGCAATTTTTGAACGCTATACCGACAAAATCGAAATCTTTTCAATTGATGAATGCTTTCTCGACGTAACAAAGACCGCAATTTTGTATACGTCGAAAAATTCTAATCACGAAACTCTAAATCCTAAACAATATCAAAACAATAAAAATTCTAAACATTTGGGTTTAGAGAATTCTAATTTGTTTAGTAATTCGAATTTAGATATTAGTGATTCCCAATTTACGGGTGCTATCGAGATATCGCTGCGTATTAAAAGTGATATACGTAGAGAATTAGGGGAGTGGTTAACCTGCTCTGTCGGAGTCTCTTACAATAAATTTTTGGCCAAACTGGGGAGCGACCTCGAAAAACCGGACGGACTAGTGATTATCACGCCGGAAAATAAGGACGAAATTCTGCTTTCCTGCAAGCTAACTGATTTTTGCGGCATAGCCGGACGTTTGCAGAAAAGATTATGGCAAATGGGTATCAAGACAGTGGCAGATTTACGGTTGGCCGATGATCTGGCACTTTTAAAGGAATTCGGAGTTTATGGTCTCAAAATGAAGCGCTGGAGTCAGGGGATTGATAACGCCGAGATAATTAGCCACGAAATGCTGCCGGAGGCCAAATCTTTTACGCATGCCAGAACCTTGAACCGCGACGTAACCTCAAAAAAAGAAATTAAAAGCCAGCTTTATCTTTTGTGTGAAAAATTGGGTGCACGGATGCGGCGAGAGCAATACTACGGACGGGTGGTGGGTGTTTGGCTGCGCTATAAAAACCCGCCTCGACCGAACGCGATTCGGGCGGGCTTTTCCGGTGTGGGACAACGGCATAAATTCGGTCATTGGGTTAATGACGGTTACGAGATTTATAAGGCAGCCGAACAAATTTTAGATGAACTTTTAATTTCACAACCGGTGAGGGCGGTTGGTGTTTGGGTGAGTGACGTTCAACCACAAAGATATGTGCCACAAAACTTGTTTCCGGAGGATAAAACCAAAGAGAAAATTGTGGAGACAATTGATGACGTGAATAATAAATACGGCCAGATGGTTGTTACCCGTGCTTCGGTCACGGGGATGAAAATAAAGGAAGTGGTTTCTGGACTTGGACGGAAAAAGTTCTAAAATGTATCTGTATGAAAACTTATCATAATCATCGTCAGGAACCGTATTTTACCTTTTTAAAAAACGGCCAGAAAACAATTGAGGGTCGTTTATTCAAAGAATGGTATAAAGAAGTTAAGACGGGCGACCATATTATTACATACGATGAGAGCGAAACTGAAAGCATCGAGAGTGAAGTAAAGAGTGTCCGCAGATATAATTCGATTTTAGAAATGCTTCAATCAGAACCACTCGAGAAAATGCTGCCGGATATTAAAACTGTCGATGAAGGTGTGCAGGTTTATCGGAAATTTTATTCAGAGGAAGATGAGAAAAAGTATGGTGCAGTAG
>CAYZJN010000111.1:0-1562 GCA_964479115.1 uncultured Candidatus Saccharibacteria bacterium
AGGCTCTGGCCTCCTTTTTTGAGTAAGATCTTAGGATTTATAATTTTGAGTAAACCATTGATAGGTTTTTTCGATTCCTTCTTTCAATTCGACTTTATGTTTCCAGCCGAGTGAATGTAGGCGACTCACATCAAGTTGTTTTTGAGGAGTACCGTCTGGCTTTGTGAGGTCCTGAATAACCTTGCCTTTAAAACCAACAACTTCTTTTATTATTTCGCCCAGCTTTTTAATGGTTAAGTCTTTTCCGGTTCCAATGTTAACAATTTCACCGCCGCTGTAGTTATTCATTAGATAAACCAATGCATCGGCCAAATCATCGACATAAAGGAATTCACGTTTGGCCTTGCCGGTGCCCCACATCACAACTTCCGGTTTGTTTTGAACCTTGGCATCATGGAATTTTCTAATTAAGGCCGGTAAAACATGGGAGGTTTCCAAGTCAAAGTTGTCATTGGGACCGTACAGATTCGTTGGCATCACCGAAATATAATTAGTGCCATATTGTTTGTTAAACGACTGAGACATGATGATGCCGGCAATTTTTGCTACAGCATATGCAATGTTAGTTTCTTCAAGGGGTCCTGTGAGCAAATATTCTTCTTTAATCGGTTGAGGACATTCGCGGGGGTAAATGCAAGAGCTTCCTAAAAAAAGCAGTTTTTTCACCTCATTTTTGTGAGCAGCTGAGATAACATTGTTTTGGATGGTTAGGTTATTCAGAATAAAATCAGCGGGCCTTTCGCTATTTGCCTTAATGCCTCCAACCATTGCTGCGGCCAGAAAAACGTATTCCGGCTTTTCTTTGGCAAAAAATTCAGCCGTAGCCTTTTGATCCATTAAATCAAGCTCAGCTTGTGTCCGGAACACCAAATTATTGTAACCTTGTGATTTTAGGGCTCTGGTTATAGCGGAACCCACTAGCCCTCTATGACCGGCAACATAAATTTTTGCAGTCTTTTCCATTTTTCTCCTTATCCTTTTATTTGTGCTTTTCTTTTGGCTTCTTTAAGATCGCTTTCCATCATTAGCTTTGCCAAGACTTTAAAAGTGGTCTTGGGTACCCAGCCGAGTTCTTTTTTGGCTTTAGCGGGATTTCCCAAAAGAAGTTCTACTTCTGCTGGGCGGAAGTATTTTTCATCAATGCGGATAATTGTTTTGCCGGTTTTTTTATCAATACCAACTTCTTTTAGACCCGTTTCCTTCCATTCAAGATCGATGCCCAAAAATTCACAGCATTCTTCGATAAATTCCCGCACAGTGTGGGTTTCTCCCGTTGCCAAAACATAATCATCGGGTTTATCTTGTTGAAGCATTAACCACATTCCTTCAACGTAATCTTTGGCGTAGCCCCAATCTCTTTTTGCATCCAAATTACCGAGATAAAGGCAGTCCTGTTGACCGGTAAAGATGTCGGCCAAACCAATCGTAATTTTACGTGTCACAAAGGTCTCGCCCCGGCGTGGAGATTCGTGATTAAACAAAATACCGTTAACAGCAAACATATCATAGCTTTCACGGTAATTTTTTGTTATCCAAAAGGAATAAAGTTTTGCAACACCATA
>CAYZJN010000112.1:0-1508 GCA_964479115.1 uncultured Candidatus Saccharibacteria bacterium
CGTTAGTGGCATTTAAAATATATGAACCCGCTTTGACTGTACCGGAATAAACTCGGAAAAAAGCCAGTTTCCCGACAAATGGGTCAGAGGCAATTTTGAAAGCTAATGCGGCAAACGGTTCTTCGTCGGAAGAATGTTTAATAACTTCTTCGCCGGTTTTCGGATCAATACCTTTAACCGGGGGGACTTCAAGCGGATTCGGGAGATAATCAACAACGGCATCCAATAAGGTTTCCACAATCACACCGCGACCGTCACCACCCATCACCGGGAAAAAATCGCCCGCAAGTACGCTTTTTCTGATTGCCGTTTTGAACTCAGGCACGGTGATTTCTTCACCATTCAGATATTTTTCCATTAAAGCTTCATCGGCTTCAACGGCTTTTTCCAAAAGTTCGTGTCGATATTTTTCAGCTTTTTCTTTTAAATCAGCCGGAACTTCAGTTTCCACAAGCGCTTTGTCTTTGTAATCTGTATATTTGTAAGCCTTTAAACTGACCAGGTCCACGGCACCGTCGATTGCCTGTTCAAAACCAATAGGAAGTTGGACCGGATAAGCGTTGCGTGAAAGTCTTTCACGGATTGAATCAAGCGACTTGTAGAAATCACCGCCGGTTTGATTGATTTTATTTATAAAACAAATTCGCGGCACGTTATATTTGTCGGCTTGGCGCCAAACCGTTTCGGATTGCGGTTCAACACCCATTTTTCCGTCAAAAACGGTAACGGCTCCGTCGAGTACTCGAAGCGAACGCTCTACTTCAACCGTAAAGTCTACATGGCCGGGTGTGTCGATGATATTGATTCTTTTGCCGGCCCAAAAACAAGTGGTGGCGGCGGAAGTAATGGTAATACCGCGCTCTCTTTCTTGTTCCATCCAGTCCATTGTTGCTTCACCTTCATGAACTTCACCGATTTTATGGGTTTTGCCGGTACGATAAAGAATGCCCTCCGTGACGGTGGTTTTACCGGCATCGATGTGGGCTATGATTCCAATGTTTCTGGTATTTTCGAGTGAATATTCTCTGGCCATATTTAATCTTCCCCTATTTCCTTATCTTAGTAGCGAGCAAAGTGGGCAAAAGCCTTGTTTGCATCAGCCATTCTGTGTGTTTCTTCTCGTTTCTTGACCGCCGTTCCGATTCCACTGGCTGCATCCATAATTTCTTTAGCCAATTTTTTATCGAAAGACTCCCCTTTTCTGCTTCTTGCGGCGTCGCGAAGCCAAATCATGCCGTAGTGATATTTACGATCACCTTTAACTTCGACCGGAATTTGATAGTTGGAACCACCAACTCTGCGGGAACGGACTTGGACAGTCGGACAAACATTTTTCATGGCTTCGTCAAAAACTTCCATTGGTTCCTTTTTAGTTTTTTCAGCCACAATATCCATGGCGGCATAAAAAAGACCTTCGGCCACGGAACGTTTACCGCTTTTCATTAATTTGTTGATGAATTTAGAAACCAAAACGTTTTGGTATCTAACGTCCGGTTGTATTTTTCTTT